>JALSKH010000045.1 GCA_026988975.1 Campylobacteraceae bacterium | reverse complement strand
AACAGTTAGTGCAAAAGATAAAAAAAGGAACTCTGAAAAAAGATGCTTTTATAGATGAGATGAAAAAGATAAAATCTCTTGAAGATGTAGTGGTGGAAGATTTTGAAAATTTGAGGCTTTTGGGGCTTCCAATAGTTGCAAATGGGCAGGATTTATATATAGAGACTTCAAAGAACCTGATAAAAGATCAAAAGTTTTGTATAGTTGACATCGAAGCAAATGGAAGTAAGCCGAGTGAGTTTCAAATCATAGAGATCGGTGCGGTAATGATCCAAAATGGTGTTGAGATAGATAGATTTGAGAGTTTTGTATATACTGATCTTTTGCCAGAATCGATAACAATTTTGACAGGAATTACACTTGATGATCTTAAAGATGCTCCATCTTTGGGCTTTGTGCTAGAGCTTTTTAGGCTCTTTTTAGGAGATGCCGTATTTATAGCTCATAATGTAAATTTTGATTATAACTTTATATCTGCATCCATGCAAAAAGTAGGATTTGGACCACTCTTAAACCGCAAATTATGTACAATCGATCTATCTAAAAAGTGTTTTATAGCGCAAAAGTATGGCTTAGGTTTTTTGATGGAGTTTTTTAACATCTCTTTTGGTGCCCAACATAGAGCTTTAGTAGATGCAAGAGTGGCTGATTATGTATTTAAACAGTGTCTATCTATGCTACCTGATGAGATAAAAACAACAGAAGAGTTGATAGAGTTTTCAAAACCTTCAAAAAAGCAGAAGAAAAAATAACAACTTAGGAGATAAATGTAAGTTATATTTTCAGTTTATCATAAAAAGTTTAAACTATACTTTAAATATTTTTAGATAAAATTCTATTTTTAGCAAAAGGATTTTAGTATGATAAAATATATTGTAAATAAACAAGTTAGAATTATAAAAAATATTTCAATGGACTTTATAAGAGATAAATATATAAAAAAACTTACATCAAACAATAGACTTGTAGGAGTTATAGGTCAAAGAGGTGTTGGCAAAACAACTATTTTACTTCAATACTTAAAAATATATTTTAAACCAATAGAATATCTCTATTTTAGTGCAGATGATGTTTATATTATAAATAGCTCTATATACGATATAACTGAAGAATTTGTAAAGCTTGGAGGTAAAGTAGTAGTTATAGATGAAATACATAAGTATCAAAATTGGGCAAATGAATTAAAAACAATTTATGATTCGTTTCCAAATCTTATCGTACGGTTTAGTGGTAGTTCAATGTTAAATATTTTAAATGAAAAGTATGATTTAAGTAGGAGATGTGTTATAAGTTATGTAAAACCTCTTAGTTTTAGAGAATTTTTAAAACTTTCACAAGATATAGAGTTGCCTATTTTAACATTTAATGAAATTATTAAAAATCACAACGAAATTAGTTCTAGTCTAGCTTTAGAGTATCCAACTTTATATAAAAACTTTTTAAAATACCTGAAAATTGGGTATTATCCGTTTTTTATAGAAGATGAAGATGAATATAGAAATAAGCTCTTTAATGCATGCGATAAAATAATCAATGAGGATATACCATCTTTAAATAAGATAGAATATACGCACTTGAGTATATTTAAAAAGTTTATAGCAAAACTTATCTATTCAAAAGTTCCTTTTAAAGTCAATATCACTGCTATTTGCAAAGAATTTGGAGTATCTCATCCCACTCTTGCAACTTATATTGATATCCTTGAAAACACTAGATTAATTAAGCCTATTAGAAAATATTCTAAAAATATATCAAAAAAACCAGATAAATTGCTTTTCGGAAATACAAATATTTTATATACTTTTGCTCAGGAATTTGGAGTAGAAGTCAATATAGGAACAGCAAGAGAAACTTTTTTTGCAAATTGCTTTGAAACTATCTATTATAGTGATGTTGGAGATTTTAAAATTGATAAATATATTTTTGAAATTGGTGGCAAAAGTAAAAAATATAAACAGATAAAAGATATGCAAAACAGCTTCCTTGTTATAGATACGGACTATAGTATGCAACTCAATAAAATTCCTCTCTGGATGTTTGGGTTTTTATATTAGATAAGAGTTCTTAAACTCTACATAGTTTCTTGCTGATTCGTATAGAGACTCTACCTCTTCGTCGCTTAACTCTCTTATCACCTTTGCAGGACTTCCCATGATGAGTGATCGAGGTGGAAAGATTTTATTTTGCGTGACGAGTGATCCTGCTCCCACAAGGGATTCTTGACCTATGATAGCGCCATCAAGTATGGTGGAGCTCATTCCGATGAGACATGCGTTTCCTATAACGCAACCGTGTAGCATAACTTGGTGACCTATGGTTACATTATCTCCTATATAAGTAGCATATCCATCGCTTTTATCTTCTCTTTTGTAGTGAGTTACATGTACCATACTTAAATCTTGT
Organism: Campylobacteraceae bacterium; assembly: GCA_026988975.1. Classification (GTDB taxonomy): domain Bacteria; phylum Campylobacterota; class Campylobacteria; order Campylobacterales; family Sulfurospirillaceae; genus JAADIZ01. The sequence goes on along the minus strand of JALSKH010000045.1, from coordinate 1,419 downwards.
ATGCTTGTATTTTTGCCTACATGTATGGAGTTTACATCTCCTCTTATGACGGCTCCAAACCATACAGAGCTGTTTTCTCCTATCTCTACATCACCTATTATATCTGCACTTGGGGCTATAAAAACATCTTTTTCTATTTTTGGCTCACTTCCAAGATATGGCATTATCATCAACTCTCCTTAAACAGTTTTTTTGCAAGTTTGTCTGCTTTGCTGGCATTTGTATCTTTTCTTATGGTGCTAAATATTTTATTTATATAATCCCCTAAAATCTTTTGAGAATTTATCACTTTTTGACCAGTTACTTCAACTCTTTTGTAGCTTTCATCGCTTTGCAGTTCCCAAGCAAGATGGTTGTCATTTAGCTGAAGTTGCATGATCTCCAAAAGTTTTTCCACAAGAGGTTTTTCCATGATGGGAGTCATCAACTCTAGCCTTCTCTCAAGGTTTCTAGGCATCCAATCAGCACTAGATATAAACATCCCCGGATCTGAATTTCTAAAGTAAAATATCCTTGCATGTTCAAGATATCTACCAACCAAAGATACAACTCTTATATTTTCACTGATTCCCTTGATGCCAGTTTTTAAGCAACAAATTCCTCTGATAATCAAGTCAATTTTTACTCCATTTATGGAGGCATTGTATAGTGCTTTGATGATATCAGTATCGACCAAAGAGTTCATCTTGGCTATGATTCTGCCATCTTCACCTTTAGTGGCTTCATTGTTTATCATGCTTAGAAGTTTTGGTTTTATCTGGGTTGGAGACATACTTAGAGTCTCTAGTTTTTGATTTTTCGAGAAGCCTGAGAGTATGTGAAAAAATGTAGTAGTATCTTTTGCAAACTCCTCCTTACATGTAAAGTAACTGACATCACTGTATATCTTTGCAGTAGCAGCGTTGTAGTTACCTGTTCCTAGGTGCATATAAAATTTTAGTTTCCCATCCTCTTGACGGATCACTTGACACACTTTTGCATGTACTTTGAAGCCTGTTATGCCATATATCACATGAGCTCCTGCTTGCTCTAAGGCTCTTGCCCAGTGGAGATTGTTCTCTTCGTCAAATCTCGCTTTTAACTCTACCATGACAGTTACCTGTTTGCCATCTCCTGCTGCATCTATGAGTGCTTGGATGATTTGAGAATTTTTTTCAACTCTATATAAAGTTGCCCTGATAGATATGACTTTTGGATCTTTTGCAGACTCTTTTATGAGTCTAGTTAGAGGCTCAAAACTCTCGTAAGGATGGTATAACAAGATATTGTGATGTCTGATCGTTTTAAAAATTGACTCATTTTTGTTTAATGGTGGTAAAATTTTTGGATTATATGGCGCTAGTGTAAGATGTGAAAAATTCTTGTTTCCTACTATCTCCCAAAGAGCACCAAGATTTAATGGAAGATTGTAGCTATATA
>JALSKH010000044.1 GCA_026988975.1 Campylobacteraceae bacterium | reverse complement strand
GTCCTAACTCTTTTAGTGCAAAAAGATTTGCAGCATGATCGGCATCTCCAAAATCATATGCGGTAGTTTGATAGATCGGAACTGACATAGTACCGAATTCTTGTTTTTCATATCCTACATGTAGAGCCTGTGTTTCTTGATTCATCTTTCGTTTCCTTTGAAATAGGGCAGGGTGCCTATTAAATTAATTTGACGAATTATATAGTAAAAGTTGTTTAATGTCAAGTAATCATATATAAATAGTAATGATTAAATATAATCTCTTTTGTTTGGTATAAAATAAAAGGATTTGTTTGTTAGTAGCTCTAAAAAAATAATGAAAGCTCGTTAGTTAAAGTATGTATTATAATATGTAATTAAATATGTATTCATTGCTATATAGGGCATAAACATCACTATTAATAACTATTTTATAGCAACTAACGCGTTAGTAAATACGCAACTTTTGTTTAAATGTTTCACAAAAATTTCTTAATATTTATTGAAAACATTCGCTGTTGTATATTTTGATTAACTCTATTATTTGATAGTATAAATTTTATGTAAAATTATTGACGAAAAAAATATCTATATAATTTCGCTCTTATATTTCTTTATGAAACTATATGCTACAATCACGATTTAAATTAGAGTATTAGGATATATAATGTTTGCAAATGATGAAGATGATTTTTTGATGGGAAGCCCGAAGAGCAAGTTTTTTGACATAGTTTATAATGCCAACAGAGGTTTGGTTGAGAGTTCAATCGATGGAGTATTTGACAAATACAGTGCAATGGAGTTGCTTTTAGAAGAGTTTATAAAAGATGATATGGAGCTAGAGTATAAATTAAATGAGATAATTTTTGGCAGAGCAGATGAGATATTGCAAAGAAAAAACTCTCTATATATCGCAGCAACGGGTGATGTTTTAACCGAGCATGAGTAGGATATTTTTATCGTTTTTTATCGTTTTCTCTTTTAGCTATGGTGCTAGTCAAAAACTTTGGGATTTTGAACATAGTTTTAATCTTAAAAAAGATAAAATCGCGATAGTAAATATAAACAAAAATGTAAAAAACAAGAAAAATAACAAAAGATATTCTCTTAAGTTTAGATGGACACTGTATGCAAATAAAACTCTTATTTTGCTTGCAAACTATATGGGTTATCCGTATCAATTTGTTTTAAAAAGAGTGAGACCGCTTGATAGAGTTAAAATCAAACTTTTAGGAGATAGCGGAGACTTTGGTGGTCAAACATACGCACTTCTTGTTTTTTCTGACTTTGATGAGCAAAAAAATGTAGCCACTATAGGTGTATATATAAAAGATGAAGCAAGAAGAATCAAAGTAGATTTTATTGAACCAAAAAAGGGAGTTTAGTTTGTTAGCAAAGGTTGAAAATTTGATGACTCAAATGGTTGAGTCGCTGAATGATAGGTATGTTTTGGAGCTATTTGAAAAAGTTCCAAAAGGGAAAAGATTAAGAGCAAAGCTGATACTGAAAATCGCAGGTTTAAGTGATGATGCCTATAGATTGGCAGCCATAGTTGAGCTCATACACGCAGCTAGCCTTTTGCATGACGATGTTATAGATGATGCGCTAACTAGAAGGGGAGAAGAGTCTATAAACTCACTATTTGGTAACAAGACTTCTATAATGCTCGGCGACATACTCTACTCAAAAGGTTTTTCACAGCTCACCACTCTTCCTAATGAAGTAGCTTATAAAATTTCAAATGCAGTTGCACTTCTTTCAGTTGGAGAGTTGCTTGATGTTGAACTCTCAAAATCATTCAATGAAAACCAAGAGATATACTTAGATATGATTTATAAGAAAACCGCCTCACTAATCGAAGCAGCAAGTGCAAGCGCCGCATTTTTAGCAAAAAAAGATGTTGGCATATATGAGTTGTATGGTAGAAATCTAGGTTTAGCTTTTCAAGTTATAGATGATGTTTTAGATATCACCCAAGATAGTGAAAAGTTAGGCAAACCATCTTTGCATGACTTCAAGGAGGGGAAAACTACACTGCCGTACATGTACCTCTTTGAGAGAGTAAACACAGAAGATAAACAGAAGCTTTTGGGCTTGTTTAAAAAAGATTTATCTCAAAATGATAAAATTTGGATTAAAAACAGAATGCAGGAGACATCAAGTTTGAATGATTCTATAATATTTGCTAAAAATCTCGGCTTTGAAGCTCTAAACGCTATCAAAAGTGAAAATGATGATGCCCTAAGTTCAATCATAAAAGATATGATTGAGAGAGATTTTTAATGCACTATCTCACTATTAGCTTTACTCACAAAAATACAAACATAGAGATCCGAGAGAAGCTTTCTCTCTCAGATGATGAGAAGCGAGCAACTTTTCAAGAGAGACTAAATGCCCTGGAGCATGCAAACGAGTCAATAGTCCTCTCAACTTGTAATAGGGTCGAGATTATATTGAGCGTTACACAATGCGAATACATCATAGAACATGTTTTTTTAGAACTCTCAAAGATATCAGGTGTGCCTAAAGAGGAGTTAGAGAATAGAGGTGATATATATGAAGATAACAGTGCTATCCATCACCTTTTTTCTGTGATCTCTTCACTAGACAGTTTAGTCATAGGCGAAACACAGATAGTTGGACAACTAAAAGATGCCTATAAATTTTCCTTTGAAAAAGGTTTTTGCGATCAAAAGCTTAGCCGTGCTATGCATCATGCTTTCAAATGTGCCGCGTCAGTCAGAAGCAATACCGAGATATCCAAAAACTCTATATCCATCTCTAGCGTTGCCGTAAGCAAAGCAAAAGAGATATACGGCAATCTCGGAGGATATACTGCTCTTATCATAGGTGCAGGCGAGATGGCAAGACTTGCTGCAAAGCATTTGATAACAAATGGTGTTAATGTCATCATAATAAACAGAAACCTAGAGCATGCTAAAGAGTTAGCCGATGAACTAGGTGAGATGGCTACAATAGCATCATTTTCTAAGCTTACAGAGTATATAAATAGATACAAGATACTTTTTAGCGCTACAGGTGCGCCTCATACCATCATCACAAAAGATATGGTGGAAAGCAGAGAGTTTGATAGACATTGGTTTGATATAGCGATTCCACGAGATATAGATGAGATTGATATATCAAATCTATACATATATGCGGTTGATGACTTAAAAGATGTGGTGGAAAAAAATATAGCCCAAAGAGAAGAGCAAGCTAAAGTCGCATACTCCATCATAAGCAAATCAACCATGGAGTTTTTTAAGTGGCTTCAAACGCTTTGCATTGAACCTATCATCAAAGAGATGAGAAGCAAGGCAGAGTCTTGCTCAAAGCATGAGCTAGAGAGAGCAATCAAAAAGGGCTATATAGATGGCTCGCAAAAAAAAGAGATCATGCAGATAATACACCACGCTTTTAACGGCTTTTTACACACTCCTACTATAAAACTAAAAGAGGTAGCAGAAAAGCCAGAAGCAGATGTTATAGTGCAGGCTGTTCAGTATATCTTTGATATAAATGAAGATCAGGCAAAAAAACTAAATATGTACAAATGTGAATACCAAATGGAAAACAATATGATGGAGAAAAATTAGATGAGATTTTCAAAACTCTACGCACCAACAACCAAAGATGCTCCAAAGGATGCCTCCCTACCAAGCCACAAATTTTTACTAAGAGGTGGTTTCGTTACACAAAGCGGAAGTGGACTCTATAGCTTTTTACCTCTTGGTAAGATAGTGCTAGACAAGATAAGAGATATAGTCAAAGAGGAGATGGATGCTAGTGGTGCCCAAGAGATTCAGATGGGTGTTGTCACAAATGCCGAGCTTTGGAAACAGAGTGG
>JALSKH010000043.1 GCA_026988975.1 Campylobacteraceae bacterium | reverse complement strand
ACCTCAAATCAAAGTACCCAGATACGCCTATTATCATGTTTCCTAAGGGTGTGAGTGCGTTTATTGAGCGTGGGCTAGTGTATGGTAATTTTGACGTCTTCGGTGTAGACTGGGGAACCCCTATGGCGATGGCAAAAGAAAAACTAGGAGACAAGTACGTCCTCCAAGGAAACATGGAACCATGCCGTCTCTACTCCAAAGAAGCCACAACTGCTTGTGTAGAAGCCATACAAGAAGTCATGGGTGGTAAGCGTCACGTCTTCAACCTAGGACACGGTATTTTGCCAGATGTACCTGTAGAAAATGCAAAGCACTTTGTGTCTGAGTGTCAGAGGGTGAGTGGTAAAAAATAGGCTTGATACTCCTTTAAGCTCACTTCTGTTACTATATGTATAGATATTATACATATAGTATAAGGAGTATGAAATGAATGTTATTAAAGTACGTAAAAACTTTATCTTAGACAAAGAAGTAGTCGAAAAAGCACAAGATATTTTAAAATCCCAACATAAAAACTTTACAGAGGTAATAAACCTTTATTTTAAAGCCATCGTGAAAGACCCTAGCATTTTGACAACCATAGAAAAGTCTGCTAACAAGCGTACGGGTTCGTTTATAGGCATGCTAGATGGTCAAGTGGGTGATGCTGACTATAAAGAGATGAAAAAAGAGTACATCAGCAAGACAGAGAAACGCTAGTGAATGTTTTCTTAGATGCGAATATCTGTTTAGATTTGCTAGATACTACGAGACCTACTTCGGCACGTTCCGTGAGCTGGTACATGAGACATAAAGATGACAGTGCTTTGAACTTTTTCTTCTCTGGAGACTTCATCACTACTTTTTACTATGTGTTGAGTGAAAGACGCAAGATAGACAAACAAAAGGTAGTCACTGCCATAGATGCTCTATGCTTTGAGATACAACCTTTTTACATCAACCATAACGACTTTTTAGAAGCCAAAGATGCTTTTGGCACGCATAAGTTAGATGACTTTGAAGATTTGCTCATACTGCATTCTGCTTTGCGTTGTGGGTGTGATAGTTTTCTGACTAGTGACATGAAACTTTTGGCACTAGAGTCTTTTGAAACTATGCAGATAGAGGGGGCGTAGATGGAACTGGTATATCTATGGGTAGAAGAGTATAAAAACATCCACAAGCAGGGGTTTAATTTTTCTCCTAAATTTAACTGCAACTATGACCCCGATACCAACGAACTCACTATAGATGAAAATGATGACTACATAGAAAACTTCTTCGGTGACAATATCAATGTGACGGCTATTGTGGGGAAGAATGGGAGTGGGAAGAGTAGTGTTTTGGAAATACTACAAAGAATATTAAATGTAAATTTTTTTACACGTATTGCAGATAATAGTGATTTGAGATTTATTCTATTGCTAAATACAGCTACTGAGCTTCATGAGAATGACGATTTTTTTGATTTTGAAAAAAAAATCATCGCATTAACAAACATAGAAGAGGTAGGTGTTCCTGTTAATAAAGTTGGTAGTCGCAATCATAGAGAGCTAGATGATTTACTGAATCCATTGTTTCTTGATTCAGAACTACCATATAATAAGTTTAATAAATATGAGATCGCAGGTAGAAATTTTAAATACGAATCGGATTTTAATATATTTAAGAAATTTTATTATGTTGATTTAGATTATGATGTTATTTGTAAAAAAATTATTAAATTAAAGAATTATGATATAGGATTCATAGGTTTTATCCCATCTCATATTAGTGTTTCACCCAATAGTAATATGATGGATAATCAATTAAATGCATTTAAGTATGATCTTCATACATTTCCAAGATTTGAAAAAAGTATCATGGAAAATATTGAATTAGCATCTAAAGAAATAGATAGTATTGAGTATACATTTTTATTTAGTTCTTTTTTGAAATATAGTGATAGGATAGAGGATGATAGTGATTTTGAAAATATAATTAATTTCTTAGCTAACGATAAGGAAAAAAGTATAGAAGAGAAAGTAAATTTTCTAAAAGAAAATATATCACGATTTTCAGAAGATTCTCCAGAAGAATATATGAGTATTTTGGGAGAGAAAAAGGAAATATATACACTTGATTATACATTACTTGGAAAATATGACGACTATATTACAATAGATATTTTTGACAGTAAAAAAAGAAATTTTCATTCTTTAAGCCATGGAGAGAAAATGCTGTTTGGTGTAGGACTTTTTGTTTATGATTGTTTACAAGATGAAGATTCTGTAGTCGATGATTATGTATTTTGTTTTGATGAACCAGATATATCTTTGCATCCACATTGGCAAAAAAACTATTTAGATATTATTTTTAGTGTTTTTTCTAAATTTAATAAAAATATACATCTAATCCTCACCACCCACTCCCCATTCCTCCTCTCCGACATCCCAAAACAAAACATCATCTTCTTAGATACAGATGAAGAAGGTAAGTGTAAAGTAGTAGACGGACTCAAAGAGAAGAAACAAACTTTCGGAGCAAACATACACACCCTGCTAAGTGATAGCTTTTTTATGGAAGATGGGTTGATGGGAGAGTTTGCTAAGGGGAAGATAGACAAAGCCATTACACTACTAAACCAAGAGCATCTAAGCGATGAAGAGTTAAATTATTGTGAGCAGATTATCTCTATTATCGGAGAGCCTATTGTGAAAAATCAATTGCAACGGATGCTTGATAGTAAGAGGCTGAAAAAGATAGATGAAATAGATGCTATTAAGAGCAGTATGGAAGCGATGCAAAAAAGACTTGACGAGTTGGAAAAATGATACAAATCCAACATGAACAGTTAACAAAGTTTGCACAAGAGCATTATGCGGCTTTTAAAGATAAGATAGACATACCTCATAGTGAACTCCAAGAGATACTATTGGCTAAACCTGATAGACTTTTTGATATAGCCACAAAATATGAAAAACACAACGATAAATTTAAAAACAAATATAATAACTTTACAAGTAAAAAAGATGAGTATGATGCTTATGATTTAGCAGAGAAACTACAAGTAAATGTCTGCCCTTATTGTAATATCAATCCTACCTATACCGTCATAACTAAAAACGGGAAAAAGTTAACACGCCCAGAGTTTGACCACTTTTATGACAAGGCTACATACCCTGTACTCTCTTTGTCTTTTTATAATCTTATTCCCTCATGTCATACGTGCAATGCTACACTTAAAGGGAGCGAAAAGTTTTCAGATACTACACACCTAAACCCCTATAGTGAAAGCTTTGATAAAGTTGCCAAGTTTCATCTGCATATTAAAGATAGTACCTTTTACCATAAAGTAGAGGGCTTTAATATAGAGCTAGATACAGAAGATGAAAGAGCCAAAAACAATATAAAAAGTTTTGAACTAAAAGAACTGTATAAAAACCACAAAGACATAGTCCTAGACCTCATACAAAAACAAGCCATCTACAATGAAAGCTACATGGATGAACTCCTCACTCAATATGAAGGAACACTCTTTAAAAACAGAGAAGACCTACAACGCCTAGTAAGTGGTGGCTACATCAGTGATGAAGAGATAGGCAAACGTCCACTCTCCAAACTTATCAAAGATATTTCGATAGAATTGGGGTTAGTATGAATAAATTGAATTGTAAAAAGGAAAACACATGAGCAACATCATCTTTGGCCCCATACACTCTCGCCGTTTTGGTAAGTCACTAGGGGTTGACCTTAGCCCTGGGTTAAAGCAATGTAACTTCGACTGTCTCTACTGTGAACTTGCACCTGCACCGACTATGGATGCGTATGTAGATGTGGTCTCTGTGGAGGAGATAGCCACTGCTATCAAAAAGGCATTGCAGGAGCATAAAGATATAGACTTCATTACCCTCACAGCCAATGGTGAACCTACACTCTACC
>JALSKH010000042.1 GCA_026988975.1 Campylobacteraceae bacterium | reverse complement strand
AAAATATTCTCAACCTTGATTGACATAGACTAAAGTTTTATGGTATAATGCGTATCAAATTTAATATAAGAGGTAATAAGGATGAGTGCAAGTTTATACGATACATTGGGTGTTAGTGAAAACGCATCTTCAGATGAGATAAAAAAAGCATATCGAAGACTAGCTAGAAAGTATCATCCGGATATCAATAAAGAAAAAGGTGCGGAAGAGAAGTTTAAAGAGATAAACGCAGCTTATGAGATACTAAAAGATGATACAAAAAGACAACAGTATGACCAACATGGTGATAGCATGTTCGGCGGTCAAAATTTCCATGATTTTGCGTCCAGTCAAGGTAGTGCAGATTTAGACGAGATACTTAGAAATATCTTTGGAGGTGGCATGGGTGGTCGCTCAGGTTTCGGAGGCTTTTCTGGCGGTTTTAGTAGTGGTGGCTTTGGCGGCGGAGGCTTTAACCAAGCACCAAACTTAGATGTAGAAGCTAGGATTACTGTACCATTTAATGTGGCTATTTTAGGTGGAAAACACTCTATATCTTATGGTGGTCAAGACTTTGATATAAAGATACCAGCGGGTATAAAAGATGGCGAAAAGATGAGACTAAAAGGAAAGGGTAAATCTTATCAAGGTCAAAAAGGGGATCTATTTTTACAGGTTTCTGTAGCACAGAGCCCAGAATACAAGAGGGACGGTGATGATCTTACTAGAGAGATTGATATTCCTTTAAAAACTGCACTGTTTGGTGGTAAAGTTAGTGTTTCAACTCCATACAAAGAGGTAACTTTAAAGGTAAAAGAAAATACAAAAAATGGTCAAAAATTTAGAGTCAAAGGATATGGCGTTGAAAATCGAAAAACACATACCAAAGGAGATCTCTATCTAAAAGCAAATATAGTCTTGCCAGATGTAAATAGTTTAGATGAAGATTTAAAAGAGACAATGAAAGAAAAATTACCGGAGAGATAAAATGCATGGATATGAAGAACCAGTATATTTGATAAGTGTTGTAGCAAAAGTTTTAACGATACACCCTCAAACTCTAAGACAATATGAGAGGGAGGGTTTAATATGTCCATCTAGAACTGATGGCAAGATGAGACTCTACTCTCAAAGAGATATCGACAAGATAAAGATGATCCAAAGATTGACTAGAGATTTGGGTGTAAACCTTGCAGGAGTAGATATAATCATGAGGTTAAAAGATAAGATTCAAGCCTATGAGGACGAGATAGAAGAGTTGAAAAACCAAATAGCTGATTCAAACAGAAACAGCCTAAATACGATCAAAAATCCACTAGTAAAAAGAGAGAGTTACGAGATAATCCTCTTTGGAGAGTAGGCATTACTTGCCTACTCATATATTCCCGAACTTAGGTATCTCTCTCCTGTGTCGCATAGGATTGTTACTATGGTTTTTCCTCTGTTTTTGGAAGCTATCTGTTTAGCTGCAAAAACATTTGCTCCAGCGCTGATGCCTACTAACAAACCTTCGGTTTTTGCTAGTTCTCTTGCTGTTTTTAGTGAATCTTCATAACTTACTTTTAAAACTTTATCGTATATATTTGTGTTGAGTGTATTTGGTATGAAACCTGCTCCTATGCCTTGTATCTTGTGGGGTCCAGGATTGCCTCCGGATAAAACAGGCGATAAATCTGGCTCTACGGCATATATTTCTATATTTGGATTTTTTTCTTTTAAGATTTTTCCAGTACCGCTAAGTGTTCCTCCTGTACCGACAGCTGCTATAAAGATATCTACTACTCCGTTAGTATCTCTCCATATCTCTTGAGCGGTTGTTAATTCATGTATTTTTGGATTGTTTGGGTTGTTGAACTGTTGTGGTATAAAAGAGTTTGGAATTTTACTTGCAAGTTCATCTGCTTTGTCGATTGAGCCTTTCATGCCAAGTTTAGCATCAGTTAGTTCTAATTTGGCTCCAAATCCTTTAAGAAGTTGTCTTCTTTCTATGCTCATGGAGCTAGGCATTGTCAAGATAAGCTTTAAGCCGTAGCTAGCACATACCATGGCTAAGCCGATGCCAGTATTTCCGCTAGTTGGTTCGATTATCGTTGTATCTTTATCTATTAAACCATCTTGCAAAGCATGGTCTATCATATTTAGTGCGATTCTATCTTTGACGGAGTGCGAAGGGTTTAAAAATTCGCATTTACCTAGTATTGTGTTACCTGTTTCTCTTGAAATCTTATTTATTTTGACTAGAGGTGTATTGCCTACTAATTCTCTTACATTTTTTGCATACATGTTAACTCCTTGTGTAGTGCGGTTATATGCTATAATTGACCTGTTTACTCAGAGTCAATTCGTACTCTTCTAAACTAGAGAGCGGTTTATCAAAAATATCTACTAGCTTTTTATCGCAGTCACTAAAAAATAGATCAAAAACTGGGTTATTTGTTCTCTCTTTAACGCTGCGGATCTCTCCATCTAGTACTGAAATTATCTCTTTTATTTTTATATCATTTTTATTGTTTGTGATTCTATACCCACCTTTTGCGCCCCTGATGCTAACTATAAGATCTGCTTTTTTCAGCTCTATAAATATCTGTTCAAGATAATTACGAGGGATGCCAGTATAGGTTGAAATATCTCTTAACTGCATAGGGTTGGAACTATTTCTTTGTTTGTATAGTTCAAAAATAGCCATCAACCCATATATACTTTTTTTGGTTAAAAGTGACATCTTTTATCCTAGAGCCTGCTCTAAATCTGCTATCAAATCATCAGCATTTTCCAAGCCTACACTTACTCTTATAGAGCCTGGATTTATGCCAGCTTTTTTTAACTCTTCTAGTGGAACTTGTGAATGAGTTGTGCTTGCAGGGTGGGTTATTATGGATTTTGAATCACCTATATTTACAACAACTGCAAAAAACTTAGTGCTATTTAAAATCCTCTTTGCAAATTCAAAATCCTCAACCTCAAAGTTAAGAAGACCGGAACTCATACTATCTTTAAAATACTTTTGTGCAAGTGGATATTGTGGATCATCTTCTAGTCCTGGATATGAAACCATCTTTACTTTTGGGTGCGATTTTAAGTATTTTGCAACTTTGTAGGCATTTTTTGAGTGCTCTTTCATCCTTACATGTAGAGTCTCAAGTCCTTGTATAAAGAGCCATGAGTTAAAAGGGGAGGGCGTAGCACCAAAATCTCTCATGAGAGCAAGTCTAGCTCTTAAAATAAATATTGGAAAAGGAAGCTGGGCATAAATAAGTCCGTGGTAACTCTCGTCTGGTTCATTAAACTCAGGATACCTAGGGTTTCCGATAAGCTTTTCGTTTAAACCTTTTCTCTGTATGAGTGCTCCGCCCAATGCACTGCCCTGACCATTTATATATTTGCTAGTGCTGTGTACTACGACATCAACGCCACGATTTAGTGGTTGAAAAAGGATAGGCGTTGCTACTGTATTGTCGCAAATAGTTACGATGTCATGGGCATTTGCAACTTGGACTATTTTATCAACATTCGGTATAGCAACTTGTGGATTTGAGAGAGATTCAAAAAATACAAGCTTTGTATTTTCATCTATCAACCCCTCTAAACCCTCAGCACTACTACTGTCGAAAATCCTACACTCTATGCCAAATCTTTTGAGTGTATGACTAGTCAAAGTTGTTGTGCCGCCATACACTTTGTTTGATACTATTATATTGTCACCACTACTTGCTAGGTTGATTATAGAAAATAAAACGGCTGAGTGACCACTAGCAGTGGCAAGTGCAGCTTCTCCGTTTTCAACCGCAGCCAATCTTGCTTCTAATACATCTGTTGTTGGATTGTTAAGTCTAGTGTAAATTGGTCCTAACTCTTTTAGTGCAAAAAGATTTGCAGCATGATCGGCATCTCCAAAATCATATGCGGTAGTTTGATAGATCGGAACTGACATAGTACCGAATTCTTGTTTTTCATATCCTACATGTAGAGC
>JALSKH010000041.1 GCA_026988975.1 Campylobacteraceae bacterium | reverse complement strand
AATTTTAACACCTATTTCGACCAAGAAGTAGTCGGTTTTACTATGTTTCTTGGTTGTTATTATACCCTTAAATCACTTCTAAAATGCCTATTTTAAGGAGGTTGTTGGGTTTTTCAGGGGTGACTATATAGGTAAGTTTGCAATCCCTAGTAATATCATCATCTTGGGTACTATGAACGAGGTAGACAGAAGTATAGATGCTTTTGATTTAGCTCTTAGACGTAGATTTATATGGGAAGATGTAGGGTTTAGCGAGACTGCACTTAGACTGTATGCTCCATTTTTCACAAAAGGTTTTCAAGGACATATTGAAGCATTGGTAAAAAAAGCAACAAAACTAAATAAAAAACTTTCAGAAGAAATAGGTTCAAATTATCAGCTAGGGCATACTTACTATTATAAAATAGTTGATTATTTTGATGATGACTACAATAGTGCTTTATGTGACTTATGGGATTATCATATAAAGTCTATAGTAAGAGAGTACTGCAAAGTTAAATTTGGAGAAAATGAACTTGAAACTAAATTGGCAGAGTATCAAAAAATCATTGTAGGTGAAAAAAACAACTGTAATGGCTAAAGTTGAACTAAAGGACTACTCTTTTTACCGTGATGATAAGGCTATTGAAAATAAAACTCTATATAAGTCTGTCCAAGAAAATACAACACTTATTTTAGATACCTCTATTTGCAATGTGGTGGGTGGAAATGAAGAGATAAAGCCTATCTTAGAGATACGAAGGTCAAAAGAAGAAAACAAAGTGGACATCACTACCTTTGGTTACGTAGGGAGATTTACCTACAAGAAGGTGGAGTTTGACATCACCTATAGATTTGGAAATACAGTACTAGATAGGATGATAACCCTTGTCAATGACTTTGACGTTAAGACGCTAGAGTATGAAGCAACAAACAGCAAAAACTCTAGTGATAGCTTGGCTATGAAGATACTTTATATGAACTTTATCTTTAAGCTTGAAAAGCTGTCTATATTTGGACTTCCAAAAAGCTATGAGAGAGTAGAACATCACGACAGTAAACTAAGAGGTCAGATAGACATCAGCAGGTTCATAAAAAAAGATATGCCTTTTGTCGGCAAGATATCTTCAGTGTCACATGAACAACGCTATGTACAAGAGATAGTAGATGTACTTTTTACTGCTTTACAAATCATAGTAAAGAGTATGGGTTCACTCGTACAGTCAAGACTGTTTCAGATAAAAAACCTACTTGACCACCATGCAAATAGAAAGTTTGTTGATGGCATAACCATAGAAAACGCACTTTATCATAAGTCAATCCAAAATGCTTTATATAGTGACTTTAAACCTTTGATAGAGATTTCAAGTTATATCATCAGGTATGAAAACAAACTTAGTTACAAAGCAAACAATATCATGAATGGACTTATCTTTGATGTTTCACTTTTATGGGAAAGTTATCTGTATACATTACTTAAAAGGGAATTTGAGAAGAATGGTTGGGTAGTCATGCATGAAGACCACCTGACTGTATATGAGGGTAGGTTTTATGAAAGAGGTATGAAACCAGATATTATCATTAAACATGAAGGACAAAAGAAAATATTGGTTTTTGATGCCAAGTCAAAGAGCATGACTTATGCAGGTAAGAATAAATTTGGGGCAGGAGATTTGGATAGGGGTGATTTTTTTCAAATCAATACTTACATGAGCTACTATGAGAAGCGAGGATATAAAGTAATAGCAGGTGGTCTTTTGTATCCTTTAGGAAAAAAGTTCGATGAAGATAAATGTCATAGCAATAAATGGTTTGACAATACAGATACTATGTTTATAGTTGATGGAGTAGAAGTGCTAAAAACAAAATCATTAAAAAGTATTTTTTGTAGAGAAAAAAGATTTTTGGAACGAATAAATAAATTAATAGGCGTAGTATGATGAAACCCGCTAATATAAAATTTAACCAAAGGTTTTTGGATCTATTTTCGAATGATGAACTCCAAAATATAATAGGAAAATCTATCTCATTTAGTGCTGATTGCATAGTAATATCTACAGATACACATTTTTGTGAACTAAGTGCAGACATGGGAGATGCACTAGAAATTTATTGTGATGAACATAGTAACGATACAGCTAAGATGTTAACAAAAGATGAATTTATGACATTATTTCAAGTATAAATCACTTACCCAGACACAAAGCTGTCAAACCACTCCTTTATAATAACACTACAAAACATAAAGGAGTTACATATGCAAACACAAACAATCAAAATAGAGTTATTAATAAATGGTAAAAAAGTAGTTATAGGACATCAGTTTTTAGAGGATATTGTAAGTAAAATTCCAGATATAAAAGAGAATCAAGAGATTTTCAATGCTTTAGTCTTATCTGATAATCCAGACGTAAGAGAGTCTCTTAGTAGATTGGATACTATGGGTAAAAAAAGTATTCACCTTTTACTTAACGATATCAACCAAGAAGTTGTAGATGGTGTATTGTCAAACTTGGATTTTGCAAAACATATCAGTGAAAAGGCACTTATGAAAATCATTGATGCTAATAACACAAAGCTATTGATGACTATTGCTTCAAATATACATATTTATACGAAATGTGATGTATGTAAGATAGCGAAAATATTGGCTAACCATGCAAGTACATCAGTAAGATATAGTTTAGTGAACTGGAGAGCCAGTCATGCTGTTTCAACTAAAATACTCAAACGATTAGTAAAAGATAAAGATATGGATGTCGCAAAAAGAGCTACCGAAGCATTAGAAAGTAGAAATTAAAATAATCTGAGCTTTAATGTCCTAGAAGCTATAATTTAGAAAACTATTATTTAGGCATAACCTATGGCATACAAACATGATTACGATAAAATTTTAACAAGACTTACCATCATACTCTCACGACTAAATGATGGTGAGGCACTCTCTGTCAAAGTATTGGCAGAGGAATTTAACGTAAGTGATAGAACCATACAAAGAGACTTCAATGAACGGCTCATCTCTTTTCCTATCTACCAAGACAAAAAGAAATGGAAAATGCAAGACGGTTTTAGGCTAGAGAAAAGTAGCTCTGTAGAAGAAGTTGTAGTCCTAGACATCATGGAAAAGCTCATGGAAGGTGCAGGGCGTACGTTTTCTACTAAAGCT
Source organism: Campylobacteraceae bacterium (assembly GCA_026988975.1). Classification (GTDB taxonomy): domain Bacteria; phylum Campylobacterota; class Campylobacteria; order Campylobacterales; family Sulfurospirillaceae; genus JAADIZ01. Next base: position 934 of record JALSKH010000041.1, on the reverse strand, counting down.
AACAAACTACTCTCAAAGATAAAAAATGACACCGTTAACCCCATCTACGCAAAGCTAGACATGGAAGACATAGGTGACAAACTAAAAGAAGTACAAGAGCTTGAAAGTGCAATTACTAGTAAGCAATGTATAGTATGTAATTACAGTTTTGAAAAATACAATAAAACATTAGAATTAAAACCACTTAAAATTGCCAACTATGAAGGGTTTTGGTATCTCATAGCCTTAGATACAAATAATGATGAATTGAAAAAATATTACTTAAAAAACATCTCACAAATCTCACTCGTGGATAAAAACTATACTATAGATAAAAACCTAGATAATCTGTTGGAAAATTCAATGTCAGTATGGTTTGATGAAAATACTACACCCTATAGAGTTGTACTTCATATCTCGAAAGGTGTGGCTAAATATTTTAAACGTAAACCTATATCTAAATCTCAAGTTACAGAGGCAGTGTATAAAGATGGTAGTTTAGACGTGAGTGTAGAAATTACGAATGATATGGAAATAATACCTTTTGTAAAATATTGGATTCCTAGTGTTGAAATTGTCAAACCTGCGAGGATAGCTGAGGTTATCAAATCTGATTTATTGGATTACCTGAGCTAAGTTTCTATTTCAAGCCTTATTTAGCACTTTTTGTGTAAAATTATAACCTTATTTTACGCCCCAAAGGACGCACAAATGTCACAGCCCAATGTAGCTATAGAAGATTTAGATGAAGTTTTAAAAAATCATAAACTTTCCAAAGAAGAGTACCAAGATATTTTACGTATTTTAGACGGTCGTCATCCAAACCTAGTAGAGATAGGTATCTTCTCTGCGATGTGGTCTGAACACTGTTCTTACAAGTCAAGTACAAAGTATCTCAGAGGGTTTCCTACGACGGCACCTTGGGTTATACAAGGGCCTGGAGAAAATGCAGGGG
>JALSKH010000040.1 GCA_026988975.1 Campylobacteraceae bacterium | reverse complement strand
AAATTAGTTTGTTAACACTAGCATTATCAAGTGCGGTTTTTGCACATCATGGAGTAGCATCTCTTAGTATTGCAGGGCTTGAGGGTCCTGGTGCACCTTTAGAGACAACAAGTACTGCGACTCTTCCTGAGGGTAAAACTATAGCATACGTAAAAATTGAGGATGCCTCATACACAAAATATACTCCAAGCAATAGTGATGAGATGGATAGAACAACATACCAGATGTATAGTGTTGGATATGGGATTACACCTTATCTTAGTGCTTATGCTACCCTTCCGTACTACACAAAAAAATATGAAAACGACATAGGAAGTAGTGGTTTTCACGATATGAAGTTTATGATGGCCTTAGGATTTAAATATGATGATGGATTAATGCTTAACCCAAAAAGTGAAAGCCTTGACGACATGGAAGATTGGCATTTTACAACTTATTTTAACTTTAGTTTACCTACAGGAGAGGGAGAGGTAACCTTTCCAAATCAAAATATAGAGTTTGATCCATTCTTACAACTAACATTTGGTGCTCCCTCTTTTATGTTAGGTTTTAGTGCTACGAAATGGGATGGAGATGCCCTCACTCTCTCTTTTGATACATCTTATAATACCTTTATGAAACACACATACAGTAATGGATTGGAAGTGAAATTTGGAGATGAAATACGCGCCAACGGAGCATTAACATATAAGTTATATGTTAACCAAAAATCAAAGTTTCGCCTAGATGCAAATATAGAGGCAAATTACTTATACATTAGTAGAGATAAAGAAGACACTATTGGACAACTTGCTACAGGAGGAGAAATCCTCTACACAACACTTGGTATGCGTCTTTTTTATCAAACTATAAGCATTGGTGCTGGAGTAAAACTTCCTACATGGACAAACTTAAATGAAGACTCCCAGCAACAAGGGGCAGAAGGGAAAGAAGATTATCGTGCAATCTTTACTTTCTCTACTCTGTTTTAGAACTATTCATGCATATACCTGATGGTTTTATATCTCCACAAACATATATTCCAGCACTAGTAGTTAGTGCTGGGCTCCTAAGTATCGCTTATAAAAAAATAGACTTAGATGTAGAAAAAATCCCTTTTGTTGCAGGGGTAAGTGCCCTCTCTTTTGTTATGATGCTAATTATCATCCCCTTTCCCGGCGGAACAAGTGTGCATCTCAGTGGGATAGCTATCATCGCTCTTTTATTTGGGCCATGGGTATCTTTTGCTTCTCTCTCTTTAGTGCTTTTACTTCAAGCTCTACTTTTTGGAGAGGGTGGCATCACCTCTTTGCCTCTCAATATTTTATCTTTAGCATTTTTAGGTAGTTTTAGTGCTTACTACTGCTATAAAATTTTCTCTAAATTTTCAACAAAAATAGCCACCCTTAGTGCTGGATTTTTTAGTATAGTTATCCCATCTGTTTTTATAGCCTTTGTTTTAGGTCTTCAACCCCTTATTGCATCTGCTGATGGTTCACCCCTTTACTTTCCGTTTGGATGGAGTGTTACCTTTCCCTCAGTTGTTCTTCCCCATCTACTTTTAGGTATAATCGAAGCTCTTGTTACGCTTAGTGTTGTGAAATTTTTGCGTACTCGCTATGGGGGAAATTTTAGTGAATGAAAAAAGATGGCTTTTTCTTTATCTCAGTGGAGTTCTTTTTTTAGGAGTAGTGCATAACGAGTTTGTTATGCTCCTATCTATTGCATTCACTTTTTTTCTTAACAAAAAAGCAAAATTTAGAATCCTTTTCAAAGCTCTTTTTGTCATACTTTTTTTTAATGCCACTGTTACTATCTCCTATCTTGTTTACTCTTTTTTTGAAGCGAGTGCAAACCCTTATGCCCTTGTGCTTATCAACCTCAGAGCCTTAGCTATCACCATGCTTACATTTACACTTATTCACAATATCAACATCCATAAAGCACTAGAGTTTCATCCATTTTCAAGCATACTTTACAGTTTTACATATGCGCAAATCATCCTTTTAAAATCTATGTTAAATGATTACTACAATGGCTTAAAAAGTAGAGGAGCTTCTTTTAAACAGCAAATAAACAAAGAACAACTCCCTCCCCTTTTTGCCACACTTTTTGGTACAATGCTACACAAATCAAATGAGCAGACAATGGCACTCAAATCAAGGGGACTCTTAGATGGTTAAAATCCAAAATCTATCTTACAGCTATCAAGACTACCAACTCAACGAAATAGAGGTGCTCAAAAATATAAACTTTGAGATACAAGAGGGGGAAAAGATTATACTTTTGGGTATCAATGGCTCTGGAAAATCAACCCTCCTAAAAATTCTCAATGGCTTAATCTTTCCTAAAGAGGGAACATACTCTTATAAAAATGAACCCCTTACAAAAAAAACTCTTAAAAAAAATGCAAAGAACTTTAGGCAAGAGGTAGTTTTCGCTATGCAAGATCCCTCCTCGATGCTTTTTAACGCAACTGTTTATGATGAGATAGCCTTTGGTTTGAAACAGTTTAAATTTGACAATATAGAAGAGAGAGTGCATCAATGGGCAAAAACATTCAAGATAGAGCATCTCCTAAAATCTTCCCCGCTTAGTCTCAGTGGTGGGCAAAAGCAAAAGGTGCTCCTTGCTTCTCTTTTGTGCATCGAACCTAAATTTTTAATGATGGATGAGCCAACCGCTCACCTCGATCCTCCAACCACTGGCTGGCTGGTTGAGTTCTTAGAGGAGCTAAACATCACCTCCATCATATCTACACATAACCTGAGTCTTGGGCAAGAACTAGGTCACAGAGCTTTGGTTTTAGGAGATAATCATCAACTCCTTTATGATGGTGATATATCTACACTCATGGAAGATATGGATATGCTTATAAACGCACAACTTGTCCATAAACATAAACATTATCATGATGGAGTTGAACACAAGCACTACCATATCCATAATTGGAAATAGCCATGAAATGGTTAACTCAATGCCTTTATTGTAATCATTATGTTTACAGAACTAAGGATAACAATCTTAAATGCTCCTCATGCAAAAAGAAACTCTCTATACAAAAAGTAAATAAAATCATTTTTTTGCTTCAATGTTTTTTAGATAATAAAAGTGCTTTAGAGTCTTCTAAACTCTTAGATATTTCTTATATATCAGCTAAAAATTATTATCAAGATTTTAGAATCATAGCTACTAATATAAGTGAATATAACTATACCCAACTCCATGATAAAAATGTAGAGTATGAAGAGTATTTTTATATTGAAAAATCAAAAAAGAAAAGGCTAAACGCCATATTTGAGGCTCATAATTTTTTAACCTTTGATTATGATGGATATATATATACAATTCTTATGCCCTCTCTTTTAAAATATAAAAATCAATTTATTGAAGATGGTGTTGATGGTGCTTATATAGAGGAGTTTAAACGCTTTAAAAGAACTTTTAAAATCATAAAAATCTCTAAACAGTACAATACAATAATAAAATTTTGGGACTATTTTGAAAAAAATATTGTAATATATAAGGGAATATCAAATGAACTTTTTGCATACTATCTCAAAGAGTTTGAATTTAAGTTCAACTATACCAAAGAGGAAGCGTTTGAACAACTTTTACACAATTATTTTAAAGAGGAAACATGAAAAACTTAGCGATTTTAGGTGTTGGTAATATTTTAGAGCTTGATGATGGCATAGCAATATATGCCACTTTATATTTGGGAAAAAACTACACCTTTGAACCAGAGATAGATATCATTAACGGTGGTGTTGAGGGGATCAACCTTTTAAATCTTTTTATGGACTATAAAGAGATTATAATCTTAGATGCCATTGAGATAGAAGATGAGATAGGAAGTATCTATCATATACCAGCTCATGAGCTCACTGGGTATGGACTCAACTCTGGTGGCGCACATGAGATAGGGGTGTTGCAATGTTTTGACATCCTAGAACTTATGGGAAAAGAGATACCAAAATCAAGTGTTTTAGGGATTATTCCAGCAAAAATAGATGTAGAGATAAACCTTACGCCCCAAATGAGAGAAAAATTTCACACATATATACAAACACTTGTAAAAATTTTAAAAGATAAAGAGATA
>JALSKH010000039.1 GCA_026988975.1 Campylobacteraceae bacterium | reverse complement strand
TCACGATACATTGACACAAGTGAAGATGAGGTTATTGTCGATATTAATGCCACTTTGGAAGAGATTAGTGCGTTAGAAGCTAAAGAGAAAGAGATAGATAGTAAGTTAAATGGCTATTTGAAAAGTTTAGGTTTTTAGATGATTGATGGTTGGAAAAATGTAAAACTTGGAGATATTACAATAAAAATTACAAGTGGAGGTACACCTTCTCGAAGTAAAGATGAATATTTTCAAAATGGAACAATTAATTGGTTAAAAACAGGGGAATTAAAAGATTGTTATATTTTTGATGCAGAAGAAAAAATTACAGAAGAGGCTATTAAAAATTCTTCTGCAAAAATTTTCCCCATTGATACTTTATTGATTGCAATGTATGGTGCGACTATTGGTCGAACAGCTTATCTTAAAACAGAATGTACTACAAATCAAGCTTGTTGTGCAATTATTTTTAATAAAGAAGTTGCTAATCCATTCTTTTATTGGAAGTATTTTTATTTTATAAAAAAAAGTTTAATTGGATTAGGAAGAGGTGCTGGACAACCAAATATTAGTCAAGGAATTATAAAAGAATTACAAATCCCACTCCCACCACTAAAAGAACAAGAAAAAATAGCTGATATTCTCAGCTCTGCTGATGATAAGATAGATGCTATTGTTTCACAAATTCAAAAGGCTGAAATACTTAAAAAGGGGCTACTACAAAAGCTATTGAGTGAGGGCATAGGGCATAGTGAGTTTAAAGATAGTGAGCTTGGGAAGATACCTTTGGGGTGGGAGGTTGTTGAGCTTGGGGATTTTTCTACTTCAATTAGTAAAAAAAATAAAGACAATCAAATTACTGATGTAGTATCTGTGACCAAATATAATGGTATTGTAAATTCATTAGAATACTTCAAGAAAAAAGTTTTTAGTGACAATATATCAACATATAAAATTATTGAAAGAAATCAATTTGCTTATGCTACAATTCATTTAGATGAAGGCTCAATTGGATACCTTAATATATGTGATATAGCAGTTTTAAGTCCTATGTATTCTGTTTTCAAAGTTGATTTTGAAAAAGTAAATAGAGAGTTTTTTTACTCATTAATTAAATCTCACAAAATGATAAAGATTTATGAACATATAGGATTAGGAAGTGTAGAGAGAAGAAAGTCTATATCTTTTAATATATTCAAAAAAATCAAAATCCCACTCCCACCCCTAAAAGAACAAAAACAAATAGCCGAAATCCTATCCACTTCTGATGAGAAGTTAGAAGTGCTTAGAGCTAAAAAACAGAAGTATGAAACACTTAAAAAGGGTCTGTTGCAGAAGCTTTTGAGTGGGGAGATTAGAGTATGAAAAAAGAGAGGTTATAATGAGCGAATACACACAAAGCGAACTCCCTGCCATAGAGCTTTTTAAAAAGCTTGGTTATGACTATTTTGATGCTAAAGGTAAAATGTATGAGGTTGTTCTTGAAGATAGACTAACAACAGCACTTCAAAAAATAAACCCTTGGCTAAGTGTTAATAACCTGCAAAAAGTCGTTCGTAAAGTATTGGCTACAAGTAGTGTGGGTAGTTCACTTATGGAGATAAATTCTGAAATCCATAAGCTCATAACCCGTGCTGATGCTTTGTCACTTAAACCAACACCAGAGGAACACCCAAGAGCTGTGAAGTTCATAGACTATGACAACATTGAAAACAATGAGTTTTTAGTAGTCAATCAAATGAAGTTCAAAGGTCAAAGAGACAACTCTATTCCTGATTTGGTGGTGTTTGTCAATGGTCTTCCTTTGGCTGTCATAGAGGCTAAAAACCAAACGGTAGATATTCGTGATATTTCTGATTTGGGCTATTATCAAACAAATTCGCCAAAACTCTTTCACTACAACCAAATCATAGGGGCTATTAATCGCATAAGTGGATTGTATGGAACCATAGAAGCCGATATGAAGTTTTATTCAACATACAATGAAGAGGCTTCGCCTAAACTCCTAGCACTTCTTGAAAATAAACCCACGGCACAAGATATTTTGATTTATAATCTTTTTGAAAAGAGGAGATTTTTAGACATCGTAAAATATTTTGTCATTTTTGAAGTGGTTGAGGGTAAAACCATTAAGAAATTACCTCGTTACCAACAACTTAGAGCTGTCAATAAAATAGTAGCCAGACTCAAAAATGAAAACCGTGGTGGGGTGGTTTGGCATACGCAAGGGTCGGGTAAATCTATCACGATGATTTATTTGGCTACAAAGTTAAGAGCCACTACGAGTGGATTTGATAATCCGACTATTTTGGTGCTAACAGACAGAACAGATTTGGACAATCAGATAAGCTCAACCTTTAGAAGAACAGGATTTTCTAATCCTATACAAGCCTCTTCTATTGCTCACTTAAAAACACTTTTAAAAGATAGCTATGGTAAAACTTTGACCTCTACCATACAGAAGTTTTCTGAACGTGCTGAAGAGAAAAAAGAGCTAGAAGTTTTAAGTGAAAAAGAGAATATATTTGTTCTTATTGATGAAGCCCACAGAAGCCAATATGGACTAACGGCTTCTTATATGCGTCAATCACTTCCAAATGCGAAGTTTATAGCCTTTACAGGAACACCCATAGACAAAGAGAACAAATCTACCCTTCACGAGTTTTATGGTGGCGATTACATAGACAAATACACCATTAAGCAATCAGTAGCCGATGGCAATACGCTCCCTATACTTTACGAAACGGGACTTAGTAAGTTTTTTATAGAAAAAGAGCTACTTGATGCCGAGTTTTCTAAAATGTTTGGAGATGAGAGTGCCAAAAAACAAGCCATACTAAAAACAAAAGCGACAACTCTTGATAAAAATGCTACACGTAGAGTGGAAGAGTGTGCCAAAAGTATGGTAGAACACTACAAAAACAAAAGTTATTTAGATGGCTTTAAAGCGATGATAGTGTGCCACAACAGATACCAAGCCATAGCCTATAAAAAAGCTTTTAATAAGTTGGCTAGTTTGGGTCAAAATGCGTTTCAATCAAAAGTGATTATGAGTTTTGACACAAAAAAAGACCCACAAGAGTTTTTTGATTTAGCCACAGCACAAGCAGACATAAAAGATGCGATTGAAGCGTTTAAATTACCATTTGGAGATGAGAACGACAAAAGCCGTGCAGGTAAAAAACAATATGACAACACAGCGTTTTTGATTGTGAGCGATATGTTGCTAACAGGATATGATGCACCCATACTCCAAACGCTTTATGTGGATAAGGTACTCAAAGAGCATAATCTACTTCAAGCCATAGCACGTGTCAATAGAACACGCAGTGGAAAACTGGCAGGGTTTGTGGTGGATTACGCAGGGATTACCAAACATTTGGTTGAGGCTTTAGAGATATTTTCTGGAGATTTAGAGCCAAGTGATGTAATGATGGACATAGAGAGTGAAAAAACAACGCTTGAAAACAGACATACGAAGCTGGTGGATTATTTTAAAAAAATCAAACACGATAGAAGCTCTCAAAGGCAAGGCTTTATAGATGAGGTTGTGATTTATTTGAAACCACAAGACATAAAAGATAAGTTTAAAGAGCTAGTACGTGACTTTAACCGTTCGATGAATATTGTATTACCTGATGCGTTTGCCTCTAAGTATGATTATGATTTTAAGCTTTTTAATGAGCTTAAAATGATGGTGCGTGACCCCAAAGAGAAAGTAACACGAGAAGATAGCAAGAAGCTTCAAATGATTTTAGATGAGCATTTAAGAGCGAACGGCATAGAGTATCTACTTGAACAGCCCATAGACATAACAGACTATAAAAAATTTGCTGAAGCCTTGGCAAAAGAGGGACAACACAAGCCTTTGGACAAGGCAAAAGCCATCATAAAAGCCAATGAAGAGAAAAACCCTGCTTTAGCGTTGGAACTCTCTGAACTTTTGGAACGAAAACTAATTGATGCTAAATTAGAGCGAAAACAAGCAGTGATGGAGTTTTTCTCTGATATGGAGGAGATAATTAACAGACATAAAAGCAGACATTTAGCCTTAGGATTGAGTGATGAACGACAGTTAGGGGTTTATGATTTGGTGCAAAATAGTGAACTAACATTGGAGATTTTTGATTTGCTAGATGATTGGTTACATAAAAAAGCAATACTCACGCAAAGCGATGCTCAAAAAGAGATGAGAAATGTCATTAAACCTCTACTCTCAAAGCATAACATAGAGAGAAAACGCTCCAAAGATATTGTGGCTTTATTGGTGAAAACTTATGCCTAGTATTGTTTATGGAACACGTACCATTGCGTTTGAAG
>JALSKH010000038.1 GCA_026988975.1 Campylobacteraceae bacterium | reverse complement strand
AAAGTCTCTCCACTTACCAATCTTTGCTTGTAGTATTTGATAGTACCACTATACCTTTTGCCAGTTATTGAGTTTCTCTTCATACCAACTGTTTCATTATAAACTTGTATAGGCTTTTTATATCTTCGAGATAAAAATTCACCTTTATAACTATGTTCTATATCCTGATATCTACCACCTCTCGCCATCACATAGGCAGTTTTTCTCCAGTTTGAACCACAGATTCTTTTAAGTGATGGAACATACCCCTCTATACCACTTAGTTTTATATCTTCATCGCTTGCATCTGGTACAGGTTTGCCATCAAGTGCTATATTTTCAAAAGCTCGTAGATAAAAATCTTCTGGTTTGTTAAATGGATACCATTTTCCATCTTGTCCCTTGAGCGCTTTTTCGCCAAATCCCGGAAGTTTCAATTTTTTCCCAAGTTCTATTATGAGGCTTATCATCTCTATCGGTTCACCATTTTTGAAGCTCTCTTGTCTTGGTTTTGTTACAGGAAATCTAAGTGTATTTACCTTTGTTTGGAAACCAGCCCAAGCATGAACAACACCCCAAGTTTCATATAAAACAGAATCAGGGATGATATAATCAGCATATTTTGTAGTTTCACTTATAAATGGATCAACTGCTATGAAAAGCGGAATTGATTTTTTAGGATCTTTGATAAGCTCTTTTATGTGATTTTCACCACCAGCTGTTCCATACATAAAGTTTGTGTTAAATGCAAGCAGGCAATCAAGCTTATAAGGGTAGCCTTTTGCGCTATTCATGATAACTTCGCTCTCTAGTGCATTTGTAAATGGATACCAAGTATCTTTTGCAGGATATGGATTTTTACCGGCTGCTACTTTTTTCTTGTACTCATTTGTCTTTTCGTATGCCATTCTTGTTTTGTCTATTCTAGTAGCATGAACTTTGCTCTTGCCTTTGTATCCAAAAAGATTGTACTTTTTACCGACAAAATCTTTATAAGCTCCACCACCAGGACTCATACCACCTTTATAGTTGAGGTTTCCAACCATCGCTCCTAGCATCATAATCGCATAAGTTGTATAAAAACCGGTTGTGTGCATAGTACCACCATGACAATCCACACTGGCTCTTCTACCGTGAGAAGTAAACTCTTTTGCTACTTCTTGCATCTTTGCAACGCTGACTCCACACTCTTTTGAGTAATCTTCCAAACTAAGCTCATTTACATTCTCTTTGAGTTCATTAAAAGCTGTTCTGACGCTATAAGTTTGACCATTAAATTCTACATCACCTTTAAAGTCAAGCACGGCTTGAGTTACGGCATTTGAGGATTTCAAGACATTGTCGCTAGCATCTAAAACCAAAGGAACTTTGCCGTCTCTTAGGATTTTTCCAAAACCTTTTTTGTCTTGTATCACCAAGTGAGATGAATTTGTCCAAGAAGCATCTTTTAGAGCAGCTCTGCCTTTTTCACTAGGGATTCTAAGGTATTTGTCATTGTAGAGGTTATTGTTTATGATGATTTGTAAAACTCCCATCACAAAAGCTAAGTCAGTTCCAGGGATTATTGGTATCCAGTGACTTCTTCCACCAACTGCTATAGTATCACTATTTCCTTGCATAGGAGCAACTATAGTATAGTCTATATTTTTCTCACTTCTGGCACGAGCTAAAAGTTTACCTTGTCTTTTGAAAGGATTTCCAGCTTGTCCTGGAGGTGTTCCAATACTTAAAAGATACTCTGTATTTTCAAAATCAGGCTTAAGGTGAGGATACTTTTTGAAGTTACCAAGATATGCTGCCTCTCCTGCTCTCATTGACAATCCACATATAGAGGTATGTCCCATAAAGTTACTTGTTCCAAATGATTTTAAAAATCTATGGATAACAGTCTTAAATCTACCCTCATGAGTAGTTCCTATTAGACATAAACCATTTGATTTTGGTCCAAATATCGGCTCATCAGGATTGATTGGAGTTTTTGTATCTCTTATATCCTTCAAGCCTTTTACGGTTCCTTCACCAAAGAGGTTTCCACCATTTACAATTTCAGTGATAAGCTCATCTATATCGATCTCTTTCCACTTGTTTTCGCCTCTTTTGCCTACTCTTTTAAGAGGTTTTAAAACTCTTACTTTCGAATCAGTTTTGTCGAAAATAACATTTCCTCTTGCGCACACATTTGATCTGTATGTCTCAAATTTTCCATTTTGAGAGAGAATCTCGTAACTATCTTTTATGCTTGTTTTGTATGGAAGCCAAGGGTCTGTTGAGAGAAGATTGTAAGGATTTCCAAGAACTCTTACAACTTTGTCAGTTTTTTTATCCACCTTTACTCTAACACCACATTGGGTTGTGCAACCTATACATGTAGTGGCTACTACTTTAAACTCATCATTTGGTACAAACTTGTCATTTAGATAGCTATACTCTGCATTTGGTGAGTTAAAATAGATACTGTCTTTTGCCAATTCACCTTTGTTTGAAAAAGTAGCAACTGCGCCTAAAGTCTCTTTGTAACCTGCTACTGATGCAGCTGCTACAACCGCACCTGAGCCTAATAAAAATTTTCTTCTACTACTTTGCATTTTCTGCTCCTTCATAACAATCTTCCATCTCTTCATCCCATGGGAAAATCAACAATACTGCACATATAAGCGCAAAAAGGATTCCCCAGTTTGATAGTACAGCTACTACACTGTCTTGTCCGAACATTGGTGCACTATAGTGCAAAAATCCCGGAGTTGTTCTAGGTATCTCTTGACCACCTATAACTGTATTCCATCTAAATAACCAAACACCGATAGCAGTTACAATTCCACCAAAATATACAACAACTGGTATATTTCTAAGTTTTGTGAAGCCTATGATTAGCGGTATAAACAGACACAACACATAATCAATCCATAGTGTATCTTCAAAATGTAGGCTAAAGTAGCTATATAGTGCATATTTTTCGCCATTGGCAAATGTCAAAGAGAATGTTAGCCATAAAAATCTCATAACTAAATCTGAAACTATAAACCAAGATAGAAGTTTTGCTAAGGTTGCTACCATCTCATTGTCCACTTTTTTTCTTTCAGATAAAAATCTCTGAAAAAGAGGTATCAATATAATCAAAAGTCCAGTACCAGAAACCATAGCAGAAGCGAGGAAGATGATAGGCATCAAAGGTGTATGCCACATCACATTTGCATGAACTGCTCCTAGTATATATCCTGTATATCCATGAACTGCTAGAGCCAATGGAATTCCGATAGCACCTAAAACAAAACCTTTTTTATGGTCTTTTTCGAGTGCTTCTTTGCTTATATCCATATTTCCAAATGCAAAAACAGTATGAAATAGTTTTGTCAAACCACTACTTTGCTTTGCCTTTTTCACAAAATATACCCTGTAAAGCGCTTGGGCTTCGAAAAAGATAAGTATCGGATATGCCATAAGCAACAAAACTCCCCATTTCATAGGTGATGTTGGAAAATCTTCCCAACCATACATGAAAAAGTTTAAAACTCTTCCTGGTTGTCTTAAGTCGTCTATAAGATTTAGCGGAGCCGCTACGAGTAAAACAAAAGCCATAAGTAGTGAAACTCCAGCGATTGGCTTATACTTTTTCCAGCCAAATACATGAGCAAAACTAGAGATGATAAATGCAGCAGCTGAACTACCTGTAAACCAAAAGTAATTTGGCACATCAATTCCCCAAGGTTTTTCTATAGTTATAGATGAAATCAGTGTTGAAAAATGTTGTAAACTATCCATTGTCTCTGCCTCCCCTTACTTTCATCCACTCTCTTTGAAAACCCTCTTCGGCTTTTACTATGTCGTCTAAACTTTGAGTGGAGCTTGATAACTCCTCTAGTCTTGAATCTAAATTGATATAAAAGACTTGAGGTCTGGTACCTTGTGCCTCTTTTAAGCCATTTGTCGAGAAATTATGGATTAGTTTGTAAACATCTGAGTTTTTATCATTGATATCTCCAAAAACTCTAGCTCCTCCAACGCAAGTTTCGACACAAGCCGGGAGTAAACCTTTATCTACTCTCTGAGCGCAAAAGTTACATTTATCTGCTGTTTTTGTTCTTTTATTGAAGTATCTTTTATCGTAAGGACAAGCACTGATGCAATATCCACAGCCCCAACAGACTGTGTTATCAACCACTACTATGCCATCTTCTCTTTTGAAAGTAGCTCCCGTCGGACACACAGGAACGCATGCCGGATTTTCACAATGGTTACAGAGTTGAGGTAGAAAACCTTTTCTTACATCTGGAAATTCACCTAGTTCGGTTTCGGTAACAAAAGTTCTAAACTGATCATCTGGTACCTCATTTTCTATCTTACAGA
>JALSKH010000037.1 GCA_026988975.1 Campylobacteraceae bacterium | reverse complement strand
TCTTTGTATACTTTGACAATCACTGTAAAACTGTTGCCATCATCAAAAAAAGCAGAGTGTGTCTTTTCTAAAAGTGCTTCTATCTCGCTGTGGGATCGTTTATGGTATCTGTATGTTTGGGTGATCTTTTTTATGTCTGAAAATTTATAAACTTTTGTTTTGTTTTGTTCTATATCTTTGGCAAACAGGTACCAAAATCCATCGTAGTTTACTATTTTGTAAAGCTCCACCTCTACTGTTTTGTTTGAGAGTGTGAGTTGTACTATGGCAGATTCTTTGATAAGTTTTTCAAGTAATTCTATTGTTGGTGAGTCTATGTCTATATCTTCAATGTCATCTTGTTTGATGTAGTAAGGGTTATAAAAAGAACGGTTGACGAGCTTTTGAAAAATTCTGTGTTTTATTTTATCTATATCCTGCACATCATCAAATTGTGAAAGTGCAAGGTTTAAAAACATCAACTCATCTTCATCAAGCATTGTTCTTTGCAGTGAAAATCCTTCATGAAAAATCAATCTTTGCTCACTGTCTTTTGTAATAGGGAAGTTGTAAAGCCTCTCATAAATATCTTTTTGAATTGTTCTAAGACTCACTCCATACTCATCTGAAAGCTCTTTAAGAGTTGGTCTTTCTTTGTTGGATATTTTTGTCAGTGTATTTAAAAGTCTATAGAGTGTTTTATCATAATCATGTTTTGCCATCTATATGCCTAAGAGATTACTGATTTGCATTGTAAACTGATTTGGATTGTTGTGAATATCCCCAAAAATCTCTATTCCCGCCAACTTTCCTCTCTTGTATGTTAAACCTTTATACTTTTGATGCTGCATCTGAGGTGTATAATTTGGTTTGTTTTTCATGATAATGACTCCCTTGGCATCTTCGTCAACCATGTTGGATAATCCATGGTATTGATAGATAAGTTGGTCAAGTTTTACATTGTTTCTGAATTTACACTCTATAGTGTGAAGATGATTGTTTTTCATCACTAAGATATCAAACTCGTTTTTAATTTCACTTGCTCCGTATTGGCGAAAAATTTCTAGTCCAATTTCGATGTCATCATAGGCAGTTTTGTGCAGCAGTATATAGACATAGCACTCAAAAAGCCCGCCGGTAAGGAGAGAGCTTTTTATATGTGTTTTTGCCTCGCCCATTTTGAGAAAAATCTCCTTTATCGGACTGTGGGGAATATGCTCAACCAATGTATATTTTTGATCACTTAACTGTGTAAATTTGCTAAAATGCTCACTGTGCTTTTCAAAAATATCAAGAATACTTTGCTTATGTTCAAGGGCATATTTTTTCATATTGCTAATTTTTGTGCGATAGCCTTTGAGTAAAAAGTGATCTTTAATTGTTAAGTTTTTATGCATTGATTGTTTTGTAAGTTCGTTTTTGTTTATAATGTTGTATTCATTGTCATACATATCGTAAGCAATAAAATTTACTCCGTGTGCAAGAAGATGGTGATCTAGTAATGTAGTTAAAGTTGCATAACCATCTGTAATATTAATATAAATCTCTTCAGGATTTTCACTTAAGCGTAATATATGCTCTGCACACTCTTTGATGGAGACAAAAGAGTCCTCATCAAGCACTTTTTCTTGTAAATCTATAGGAAGATTATGTAGTTCTACAAAATCTCTCATCCCCTTGAATAGGTTTTTTGCATTAAGGACATCTCTTTTTGCATCATCGTAGAGCAGTATATGCTTAGAAATCTTATCTTGAAAATTATAAAATATAGGAAGAATAGAGGAGTGAAAATCACCAACAATAGAAACTAAAATCATTATAAACCTTATAAATAAATTTTAATTTATTTTAGCAATTTTAATATAAACACAGCTTAAAGTAGCCTATTCCAATACTAATCAACTCTTAATAAATCCATAATCTAATCTGACCATCGAAAAAAGCATCAAAGCTTCAGCTAAATTTTGAGTTGTATCAACAATTTTTCTTCCTATATTTTGAACT
>JALSKH010000036.1 GCA_026988975.1 Campylobacteraceae bacterium | reverse complement strand
CCTTTAAAGTAGATAGAACCTGTATAAAAAAGAGTTGGGGTCGCCAAGACAAACTCAGCAAAATTTAAAATATTTTTGATTTCACTCTTCATTCCTGTAAAGTAGCCTGCGTATTGAGCGATGGCAATCCACATGATATTCATAGTAGTAAAAACACCAACCAAAAGCTTGGAATAATAAGATCTTCTTATCGCATTCGCCTGCTCTTCTTGCATATTTGGATCATATGGATAGGCATTGTAGCCTATACTTCTTATCACTAAGATGATTTGTGAAAGTTTTATACTTTGCGGATCCCACACGATTTTTGCTTTATTGTTTGTTTGGTTTATAACCGCTTCAACTATGCCTGATTGTTTATGGAGTACCTTTTCATTGAGCCAAACACAAGCCGAGCAGTGAATACCCTCTATGATCAGATATATCTCATTGAAGCCATCTTTTTGCTTTATATATTTTTCATTGAAGCCATCTAAGTCAAATTTTTGGACATCCCCTATATCCTCTTTTGCTGGGTCTAGTTTTGTATCTCCCATCTTTTCATAAAAATCATCCAAACCTTCACTTCTAAGAAGATGATAAACACCTTGACACCCTTTACAGCAGAAATATTTAGCCTCTCCAAAACTATCATCTCTAAATAAAAAATTTTCATCAAATTCAAGATGACAGTGATCACATCGTCTTTTTTGCATCAAATACCTTTAAATAAAAATATCATTATATCGTTATTTCACTTAACTTCTTGACAAAAATCTCTCATTATTATAAAATTACGACAAGATTTACAAAAGCACTCCCTTTGTAAAATATTTACTACTTAAAACACGATAACGGCAATTATACTAAAAATTAATCTTCGTGAAAAACTTATGCAATAAAGAAGGCAAAATGAGCACAAACTCAACAGACAACAGAAGAAGTGGAAACAATAATCACAGAAAAACAAGAACACACATACCAGTAGAAGGCTACAAAATAGAGAACTTAAGACATATGTCACTTGAAAAACTGGTCGAAATAGCAATCAACCTAAATGTTGAAAATCCAAATGAACTAAAAAGACAAGATTTGATGTTTGAGATACTAAAATCTCAAGTAAACAAGGGTGGCTTCATACTTTTTACGGGTATCTTAGAGATAACTCATGAAGGATATGGGTTTTTAAGAACGACAGATGCGAACTTTAGCGACAGTGCAAATGATGCATATGTCAGTGCTACGCAAGTAAGAAAATTTGCCCTTAGGACGGGTGATATAGTCACAGGTCAAGTAAGACCGCCAAAAGAGCAAGAGAGATACTACGCACTTTTAAAGATAGAAGCTATCAACTACCTCCCTATGCAAGAGAGTCGAAGAAGACCACTTTTTGAAAACTTGACTCCACTCTATCCTACCGAGCGCATAAAACTAGAGTATGATCCGATGAAATTGACAGGTAGAGTTTTAGATCTTTTTACCCCTATCGGAAAAGGTCAAAGAGGTCTTATCGTTGCACCTCCAAGAAGCGGTAAGACTGAACTGATGAAAGAGTTAGCTCATGGAATCTCAAGAAATCATCCTGAGATAGAGCTTATCGTACTTTTGGTGGATGAGAGACCAGAAGAGGTCACAGATATGCAAAGAAGCGTAAAGGGTGAAGTCTATAGCTCAACCTTTGATATGCCCGCACACAATCATGTCAGAGTCGCCAATCTAGTCATAGAAAAAGCAAAAAGAAGGGTTGAGATGGGAAAAGATGTAGTCATACTTCTTGATTCCATAACCAGACTAGCTAGAGCTTACAATACTGTAACTCCTTCAAGCGGAAAGATACTTAGTGGTGGTGTAGATGCAAATGCTCTGCATAAACCAAAGAGGTTTTTTGGGGCAGCTAGAAACATAGAAAATGGCGGAAGTCTTACGATTATATCAACTGCTCTCGTAGAGACTGGTAGCAGGATGGATGAAGTGATTTTTGAAGAGTTCAAAGGCACAGGAAACAGCGAAATAGTTTTAGATAGAAATATTTCCGACAGAAGAATCTACCCAGCTATCAATATAATGAAATCAGCCACTAGAAAAGAGGAGTTACTCATATCTCCTGATAATCTCCAAAAAATCTGGGCGATAAGATCGGCCATAGCTCA
>JALSKH010000035.1 GCA_026988975.1 Campylobacteraceae bacterium | reverse complement strand
GAAATATTTCCGACAGAAGAATCTACCCAGCTATCAATATAATGAAATCAGCCACTAGAAAAGAGGAGTTACTCATATCTCCTGATAATCTCCAAAAAATCTGGGCGATAAGATCGGCCATAGCTCAGATGGAAGATATAGAAGCTCTAAAATTTCTATATGCCAAAATGTTAAAAACAAAAGACAATTTAGAGTTATTATCTACACTAAATGATTAGCTGATATTTGTTCTAGCTCTCTTTTTGCCTCTGTCTCTTAGAGGCAAATCCTCCCTGCGGTCTGAGCCTCACGAGACAGAGGTAAAAAGAGAGCTGTACTTATTTGCTCCTAGCTCTATGAAATGGATTTTGATAGTCTGTTTTTTCACAGCCAGATATAAAGATTCCAAAACCCACAAATATAAGTACAAAAATTAAAATTTTCCTGCTCATAACTACCTCTAATTTTTTTTAAGATATAATATCATAATTTTCCATAACTTTATCAAAAAAGGTTTTATATTGTCACAAGTTCTAGCATTAAAATATCGTCCAAAATCTTTTGATGGTCTCATAGGTCAAAATTCTGTTACTCAAACGCTCACTCTTGCACTAAATCAAAATAGACTCTCTCATGCATATCTTTTTTCAGGATTGAGAGGAAGCGGCAAAACATCTACTGCCAGGATCTTTGCAAAGGCTTTAGTATGTGATAGTGGTCCAACCGCAACTCCTTGTGAAGAGTGTGAAAACTGCAAAATGGCAAATGAAAACAGGCATATAGACATCATAGAGATGGATGCAGCAAGTAGCAGAAAGATAGATGATATAAGGGAGTTAATAGAACATACAAAATATAAACCAAACAGTGCTAGATATAAGATTTTTATCATAGACGAAGTACACATGCTCACAAAAGAGGCATTTAATGCTCTTTTAAAAACGCTAGAAGAGCCACCAGAATATGTAAAGTTTATACTCGCAACAACAGATCCGTTAAAACTTCCTCCAACTATACTATCTAGAACTCAACACTTTAGATTTAAACAGATAAGCGAAAAAGATGTAGTAAATCATCTCTCATATATCTTAAATTTAGAAAATGTCAAGTATGAAACAGCTGCCTTGCAGATGCTTAGTCGTGCAGGAAATGGGTCTCTAAGAGATAGTCTAACACTTCTTGACCAAGCTATCATCTTTTGCAAATCAGACATAACAGCTCCTTCCATAGCCTCCATGTTAGGATTGCTTGATCCAAAACAGTTAGAGTATATATTTGAAGTTATACTCTCAAAAAATAGAGATGGAATTTTAGAGGTTATAAAAGAGTTAGACAGTTACGAGTGTGAAGTTGTATTGGATGAGATAATCGCCTACCTTAAAAATGCCTTTTTTAGGGCTGATAGCAGATTTTCAACACTATTAACTGAGAGATTTTTCAGAATTTTAAGTGAAGCAAAAAACTTACTCTACCTAAATGCAAACAACTCCTTTGTGCTATCTTTAGTTTTTTTCAAAATGATAGAAGCCACAAATATAAAAACCATAGATGAAATCATAGAAAATCTAGAAAGCGAAAAATTCAGAGTCGAACCACAAATACCACAACCATCGCAGCAAAACTCAGCAAAACCTCAAGTATCAGAAGTAAAAAGTGCAACTAAAACTCCAACAAACCAGGATGAATTTAAAAGATTGATTACTCTTTTAAAAGATAGAAATATAACCACAGGAGAGTGCTTTGAAAAATCGATAAAATTTCTAAGCTTTGAAAATAGAGAATTGACACTCAGTTCAAATGCAGATGAGAGTTGCAAAAAAACACTCCGACACGCTTCAAGCATCATAAAACACTTTGTTCAAGAGATATTTGGTATAGATACAACTATAAAAATGAAAAAAATAGAACAAAAGGAGGCAAGCAAAAAGGAGCCCACACAACAAAAAGAGGAGCCACAAGATAAAGAGGAGTATTTTGGTGGCGAAAACTCAGGTAGTTGCATAGCAGCTAACATAGAAAAGGGCAAAGAGGAGATTGATGCCAATGAAATCCTAAGCAACCCTTTTATCAAAAAAGCTACCAAACTGTTTGAGCCAAAAAAGATAGAGATTCATCCTAAGATTTAAATCTCAACTCTTGAGTTTATAGCTTTGGAGAGCGAGAGCATATCTACATTTTCTATATGTACTCCTGTAGGAACTCCCTGTGCTAATTTTGTAAATTTTATATTTAACTCTTTTAATTTTTCCTCTATAAAAAGTATAACTGCGTCATTTGACAAAGATGGTGTTAGAGCAAATATTATCTCTTTTACACTATCTTTTACATTTGTTTTGAGCCTATCTATGCTCTCATCTTCTAGGTTTTCTAACACAAAATACTTTCCACTAAAGAGTCTATTTTCTTCAAGTATAAAGATGTCTTTCGCATTTTCTACTATACAGATTTTACTCTCATCTCTGCTCTCATCTAGGCATATCTCGCATATCTCATTTTCACTCAATGCTCCACATATCTGACACTTTTTGATCGATTTCACAGCACTCTCTATCGCATTTGAAAGCTTCATAGCCAGATATGTATCGTTAAGCACTAAGTGATAAGCAAATCTTAATGCAGACTTTTTTCCGACCGTCGGAATCGACTCAAATGCCTCTACAAGATTGTTAAATTTTTCTAAGCGTTTGATTTCTTAACTCCTTTTGCGTTGTCGGTACTGATCCTAAACTGATGTATCTTTTTATCTTCCACATAAGCATAACTTAGGCTAAAATTGTGAAGTTGGACTATATTTTTTACTATATAGAGTCCCAAGCCTAAGCCTTTTTTTAGATTTCCTGAGACAAAGGGCTTAAAATATTCATCTATATCCAAAGGCAGTTTTTCACCTCTGTTTTCAAATACAATATCCTCTCCTTCTGTTTTAACTTCAACTTTTTTATCGATACTGTGTTTGATTGCATTGTCCATGAGATTTTTCATCGCAAGCGCCATCAGTTCAAAGTCAGCTCTCATCTCAAACTCACTATCTATATCTATCTCAACGATTTCATCTCTTTTTTCACTATCAAGCATCAATAAATCTATACTATGCTCCATAATATTTACCAAAAAATAGTCTCTAAAATTAGGAGTATAGCTCTTTGAAACAAGCTGCTCTATCTTGGAAAACTCATTTATCAGTATCTCTAACCGTTCAAATATAGCTATAAGTCTCTTTTTCGCCTTCTCATCTTCAAGCATTTCTGAAACAATTCTACCCTTTCCTATAGGGGTTTTTAGCTCATGCATTATAGTTCTTAAAAAAAGTTGCCTGGAGTTCATAAGCGCAGATATCTTTCTGACCGCCTCATCAAACTCATTTGCAACTTCGGCTATCTCATCATCTTGGTCACTCTTGCAATCTATCTGCATATTTCCACTAGCGAACTCTCTTATCTTTATGCTAAGCTCTTTTAGAGGCGCTATACTTCTTAAGATAGAGATATACATAGATACAAAAATGATCAAAGCTATGATGAAGCCTATCCAGAGTTGCTCATCATTACTTCTGACGCCTTGGCTCTCCAAAAGAACACTTGCCATCATATTGTCAACTAGTAGATAGTACCTGTCGTTATATTTTATAGATGAAAATCTATTGAAATTTATCGATTTTCTAAAAAGAACCACACCTTTGGTCAAGATAGCCTCTCTAAGAGCTGGGTTCTCTATCTTTTTTAGACCAAATGTATGAAAATACTCCTCTATGTTTCTAGGGGTATAGTTATTTCTATAAAGAGTAAAGAGATAATTGACAGATTGAAACTGCCTCTGCTTCATATACTCTATATTTTTTTCATCTTGATATTTAATTAAAAGAGTAAAAAACATACCAAGCAATACAAGTGAAAAGACAAATATGATGGTGATTTTCGTGCTAAGAGATTGTCTCATCCAACCAACTTATATCCGATTCCTCTGACGGAGTGTATATATTTTGGATTTTTTGAACTATCTCCTATCTTTGTTCTGAGTCGTCCCATTATAACATCCAAACTCTTACTGCCTTTATCTTTTAAAGAGCTACAATTATAGACAAGTTGTTCTCTTGAGATAGAGTATCCGTTATGTTTGACCATATATGAAAGGATTTCATATTCAGCCGGAGTTAGGTTAAGTGGTTCATCTTTTAGAAAGATTTGGTGTCTATTTTCATCTACTCTAAAGTCACTATCTCCGCCTACTTCATCACTTTTTGATTTGGATTTTTTATATCTTCTTATGAGACTTTGGATCCTTGCATACATCTCTTTGGGGTCGTAAGGCTTCGGAAGATAATCATCAGCTCCAAGTTGCAATCCTATGACTTTATCGCTGATGTCACTTCTTGCACTTGAGATGATAATCGGTATATCATACCTCTGCACCACCTCTTTACAAACATCAAGCCCATCAATTCCTGGCAGAGTCAAATCAAGTATCAAAAGATCAAATTTTTTAACTCCTGCGCTAAGTCCAAGATACGGATCTTCATAGTTGGTAATTTTTATATTGTATTTCGCTAAATATTCACTTAAAATCTCTGCAAATTCTGTATCGTCTTCTATCATCAATACATTTATCATCTATTCACCTTCTATTTTTTTGCTTATTATAACATTTTTATATTTACAAAAAACTCTATTTTTGCTAAAATTCCATACCTTACAACTATACCTATACACGAAAGAGAAAATAAATTGGATTTAGAATATTACGAAATACTAGAGATTAGCAGAGATGCAGATAGTGGTGCCATAAAAAAGGCTTATAGAAAGCAGGCTCTTAAGTATCATCCTGACAGAAATCAAGGAGATAAAGAGGCGGAAGAAAAATTTAAACTTGTAAACGAGGCTTATCAAGTTTTAAGCGATCCACAGAAAAAGGCGACTTACGACAGATATGGTAAATCTGGCTTAGATTCACAAGGCTTCAGTCATTTTTCTGATATGAATTATGAAGACATAATGGGTGATTTAGGCTCGATATTTGAATCAGTATTTGGTGGCGGATTTGGTGGAGGATTTGGGAGCAGAAGTGAAAGAAAACATCAAAAGTACCAATTAGATCTCGAAGCAAGTGTAACTCTGGAGTTTCAAGAAGCAGCATTTGGTTGCAAAAAAGAGGTAAGTTTTAGCTATAAAAAACCATGTGATTCATGTGATGGCACAGGAAGCGAAGATAAACAGACTCATACATGTAGCGATTGTGGCGGAAAAGGGCAAGTTTTTTATAGACAAGGCTTCATGACATACTCACAAACATGTCCTAGTTGTGGCGGAAGCGGACAAAGCATAAAAAACAGTTGCTCTACATGTAGCGGCAAAGGATATGGAGTCCACAAAGATAAAGTAACTATAGATATACCAGAGGGCATAGACAATGACAATCGAATCAGAGTTGCAAACAAAGGTAATATCGATGATTTGGGCAGAAGAGGAGATTTGTATATACTTGTCAAAGTAAAAGAGGATGAACATTTTGTCAGACACAATGATGATGTATATATAGAAGTTCCTGTTTTCTTTACTCAAGTTGCACTAGGTGAGAGCATCACGATTCCGACTTTGAGAGGAGAAACAACACTGGAAATTCCAATGGGTGCAAAAGATAAACAGCAGTTTATATTTAAAAAAGAGGGCATCAAAAATGTTCACTCTCACAGATTTGGAAGTTTAATTGCCCAGATAAAGATAGAGTATCCTAAAAAACTAAACAGTGAACAAAAGGAGCTATTAGAAAAACTTGGGGAAAGTTTTGGAATAAAAAACAGACCAAGAGAAGAGAGTTTTGGCGGAGTCTTTGAAAAGATAAAAGGCTGGTTCAATTAAACACTCCTTTTTTTACAACGAAAAAGAGATCTCTTATACTCTCATCACAAATAAAAAACTAAAAAACCTATACATTACGATAAGCCCCGATAAAGGGGTTGTCGTAAAAAATCCAAATTTTTCATTAAACAGAGTAAAAAAAATCATAGAATCAAAAGCTAACTGGATATATCAAAAACTAAAAAACAGTAAAAACAGACTTGATATAGGTGAAATCTATACAAATGAAGGCAAAGTTCTTTTTTTAGGCGAAAAAACCTCTCTACATGTAGAGTCTTTGGAAGAGTTTTATAGAGAAAAAACAAAAGATATAGTGCTAAAAGAGATAGAAACTATATCCAAAGAGATGTCACTGAAACCCACAAAAATCTCATTTAGAAAAACAAAAAGAAGGTGGGGAAGCTGCAACTACAAAAACGAGTTAAGCTTCACGATAACCCTAGCTCAACTTCCTCTTGTCTGCATTAGATATATAATAATCCATGAATTAGCCCACATAAAATATAAAAATCACAAAAAAGAGTTCTACAAAACCATAGAAAGATATATGCTGGATTTTAAAGTTCAAGAGAAGATCTTAAAAAATTACTCACCTAAAATATAAAGATAAATTTATTTTACTTATTTTAAATAAGGTTAAATTTTTAAATATATATTAAAGAAAATAAGTTATAATTCACAACTGCAAATAGCTAAAGGACTTAATAATGTTCAAAAATATCAAAATATCTACCAGGCTTTTAAGTATATCTATCTTTTCAATTATAGGTTTGATTCTTCTTTGTATTATTGGCATAAACTCTAGCACAATTGGAAGCAATGCCCTTAGGAAAATTTATAAAAAAAATGTGATTCCTAGGATGGAAATCAATAAAGCAAAAGATCAATTTGACACAATCGAAAACAACCTCATCTATGTTGCAGGTCAATTTATACCTACTGGTCCAGCAAGAGATAGACTTGGAAAACTTGAAGCAGATATGGACAATTTTTTTGAAAAAGCTCTCCATGATAATTTTTATCAAGATCCATATTTGAAAAAGAATTTACATGAAGCATTTCAAAAATATAAAAAAGAGATAAAACCGAAGTTCAAAGATATACACGAAGCTTATATGGCGGATAATATTGATGACATTATTGATGTGGCTATAGACATAGACGAACCAGCAAACTATATCTCCAAAAGATTTTTAAATATGTCAAAATACACAAACAAAAGAATTAAAAATATAAGTATGCAAATCAGCGAAGATTTGCATCAAAATTTCAAATTAAACATTATCATCTCAATCGTTATCATTCTTCTAATTGGGTTGCTTCTTTGGAGAACAAACAGATACATTATCAATACCCTCAATAGCATTAAAAAACAAATTTCAAATAACGCTGAAAATCTAAACTTAAACAATCCAATAATCTACACAAAAGAGGATGAGCTTGGGTATATTTGTCAAAATACAAATGCACTTATAAATTCTATCAAAAAAGCAATTATCAAAGCAAAAGAGATGATAAGCAATACAACTACAGTAAACAAAAATGTCCTAAGTTCCTCTGAAAAAATAATAGACTTAGCCTTTAAACAAACAAAGATTGTAAAAAAAGTATATATCGAGACATCTGAGATGAACACAGAAATTGAGGAGCAGAAAAACATCTCTGAAGATTTAAGTGCCTATATGTCAGAAGATTCTGGCATGCTTGAACAGATGATCGAAACTCTAAATAATATAGTCAAAAAGATAAATGACATTAGCTCTGATGAGCAAGATATATCCTCTCAGGTCAAACAACTTGCAGAACAGACTATTCAAATACGCACAATTTTACAGACTATCAGCGATATATCAGAACAGACAAATCTATTGTCCCTAAATGCGGCGATAGAAGCTGCTCGTGCTGGTGAACATGGTCGTGGTTTCGCTGTAGTTGCCGAAGAGATAAGACAATTAGCAGACAACACACAAAAATCCTTACAAGAAATCGATATCACAATAAATACAATAGTTCAGAGCGTAACTCAAGTTAGCGAGCATATAAAACGAAATTCTGAACAAATTTTTACCCTCAACAATGATGCAAATAAAATCTCAACCATGGCAACTAACACCAAAATATCTACAGCAAAAAGTTTAGAGATGACAAAGATTGCCAAAAATAAAAGTTTATCAATGATGGATAAAATCAAAGGCTTAACAGAGGGTGTAAACAGAGCTATAGAGATAACCGATCAAAACAAAGAGATTGCTCAAAAATTGGCAGAAGTCAATCAATCTCTGCACAAAACAACTTTGGAATTAAAAAGCACTATTAATGTTTTTAAGATATAGAAGTAAAGATACTATTTTAATCAAAAATCAAAACTGATGTTAAAAAAATTTCAAAATATTAAAAATTTCAAAAAGTTCAATGCTATAATGGCACTCATTTGGACTGCAATGACACTCTTTTTCTTTATATACCAAATTCAAAATGAAAATCAACATTTTAGAAATAGTGCGATACAGAGGCTTAAAAACATATCCAATTCTTCTAAATCACTTTTATATTGGGCATATGATATAAAAGCAAAACAAAAGCAAAATGGCACTCATGCCGTAAACTTCTCTGTTACAAGTATGTTAAAAAATATCATCAAAAAAGAGAAATTAGACTATACAATTGAGTTTAGTTATGATGAAGAAGATATGCTTGGACTAGACAAAAGCAAGCAAAAATTGATAAAAAATATACAAAAAAATCAAAAAGATGGATACATTTTTTTTAATACAAAAAACCAGGATTATATTTACTATTTAGCTCCTCTTGTTTCAAATGGCTCTTGTGTAGCTTGCCATATACATGCAGATGATCAGAGTGGAAAAACTGTTGGTTTTATATCTATGACAAAAGAGATTCCGAATTTTTCCGTAGAAAATCATAAAGGATACTATTTTTTAATCTTTTCATATTTAATAACTTGGATGATAGGTATATTTGCTATTTGGTACTACTATAAAGAGGGTGTAAACTTTTTAAATGAAGAGATAGAAAATTTTGAGTCTTACATATATACTTTGGTCAGCGTAATAGAAAAAAGAGACACATATACGGCGGGGCACGGTAAAAGAGTTGCCAAATATGCAAAACTGATAGCCCAAAAACTTAAACTCACTCAAGATGAGATTGATTTGATATATAAAGCTGGGATCCTACACGACATCGGCAAAGTTGAGATACCAGATGCACTACTACTCAAACCAGAACAGCTTACGAAAAAGGAGTTTGAGCTCATAAAAAGGCATCCTGTGTCGAGTCATGAACTTTTATCCAAAGGTCCATTTAAAAATTTGTCGAAAATAGTTTTGTATCATCATGAAAGATATGATGGTTTGGGATATCCTGAAGGATTAAGCGGAGATGATATACCACTATTGTCAAGGATTATTGCTATTGCTGATACTTTTGACGCAATGACAACAAACAGAATATATAGACCCGCGCTATCTGTTGCAAAAACTGTTAAAATAATGGATGAAGCATCAGGAACACAATTCGACCCAAAAATATTTAAAATAGCCAAAGAGATATTGTTAAAACAAAATACAGAGAACCAAATAACGCAATTACCCCAAAATGAGTTAGAAGAATTTAGATTTTCCTACTATTTCAAAGATCAATTAACAAATGTGTACAGCATAAAATATCTCTCGTTGATTCTAAACTATAAATACAAATATTCTGATTTTTATCTCTACTATGTAAGCTTCTTAAATTTTTCAAAATACAATAAAAAATATGGTTGGAAAAAAGGGGACGCCCTCCTGATAAAAATCGCAAGAAAATTAGAGGAATCATATGAAGGCAATAAAATAGTCAGAGTTCACGGGGATAATTTTTTAATATTACGCAAATATGACATATCGCAAGAAAAAATTTATAAAAAAATATCCTCTATCTTTAAAGAAGAAAACTTCAATATAAAATGCAAAAAATTAGTAATAAAAAAAGGAGAAAAGGTTGATTTGGAAAAATTTGAAACTGTCCTACTCTCCTAGTGGTAACCTTTTTTGCTGTACTAACCCCTCTCTCCTTTAAATTTAAATCCTTTTTCCATCTCTATGGCTTCATCTCGTCCGTAAACTATGATATCTCTATCGACTTCTATCTCTTTGGGATCTATTTTATCGGGATAATCTACAAAATTTAAGATATGTTTTATTGTGTTTATCCTAGCTTTTTTCTTATTGTTACTTTTGACAATGGTCCATGGCGCATACTCAGTATGAGTAGAGCTTAACATCATAAATTTTGCAAGGGTATATTCATCCCAAAGTTTTTGGGAAGCCCTATCAACTGGTGAAAATTTGTACTGCTTAAGAGGATCAGTTTCTCTAGCCTTAAATCTCTTGGCTTGCTCATCTTTGGAAACGGAAAAATAAAACTTAAATATCTTGGTTCCGCTCTCCACTATCATTCGTTCAAAATCTGGTGCGTCTTTTAAAAACTTGTGATGTTCTCTCTCTGTACAAAAGCCCATGACTGGTTCAACCATAGCTCTGTTATACCAACTTCTGTCAAACAGTACAATCTCCCCTGCACTTGGAAGATGTTTTGCATATCTTTGAAAATACCACTGTGTTCTCTCTTTTTCATTTGGTTTTTCAAGTGCAACGATCCTAGCACCCCTTGGGTTTAAGTGTTCAGTCACTCTCTTTATGGTTCCACCTTTCCCCGCAGCATCTCTGCCTTCAAAGATAATCAAGTATTTCAACCCCTCTTCTTTTACATAATTTTGAAATTTTAAAAGCTCGACTTGTAGTTTTCTGAGCTCTTTTTCGTACTCTAAAGTCTCCTCTTTAACCCAAACCTGTACTTTCCCTTTGTGATTCTCTTTAGACATTTTTTGGCTCCTCTGTTTTTTTCTGTTTTTTTGCGAAACCCGCACCTTTTTTCACTTTTGCAACAAGACCCAACTCATTTACTATATCCCTATAATCCATCCCTTTATCATGAAGAGCAACAAAACAGGCAACTATCACCGCTATAGTATTTGGGACTTCTCCTTTTTTCTTATATGATTGTATGTTTTTTTCACTCACTTTTATCAATTTGCTAAATTTAGGCAGCGTTATCTCAGCGTCCAAAAGCATCTTTTTAAAATCTATAAAGGTCATAATTCACTCCTTTTTGGAGTATTATATCAAAATTCTTGACAAAATATAATAAAAAGTATATAATACCCGTAATTTATTACTATTAGTAATAAATAAAAAATTATCAAGGAGACAATATGTCTAAAGTATTAAAGAAAAAAGCTGTTGCAAAAGTTGCTAAAAAAGCTACAAAAAAAGCTGTTGCTAAAAAAATAGTTGCTAAAAAAGGCGCAAAGAAAGTTCTTAAAAAAGTAACAAAAGTTGTTTTATCAAAAAAACCAACAACAAAAAAAGTTGCTAAAAAAGTTGCTAAAAAAGCTATCAAAAAAACGGCTTAATCTTTCTCTAACGATAGGGTTCTTTACCCTATCGTTATAAACTATTTACCATTATTATGATAAAATAACGAATGGATATAAAATTTAAAAAATTTAGAAAGAAGATACTATATTTTGTCTTTAAAGTATCAAATCAACCTATAAGATTTAAAGATCTTCTAGTTGCAAACGCCTATCACAATGAGGGCATGCATGTTGATCCCGAAAAACTAGGCTTTAGAATGGTGATAAAAAATGCCTATATAGTTTATGCCATAATGTGTGCTGTTGTTTTGGTGCCACTACTTGCCATCACTCATGCAATCTTGGAAAAATTGGACTTACACGCTTCCATCATCGGCTCGGTTCTTATAACTTCCGCTTTTTTCATAGGATTTCAATACTTCCACGCCACGATAAAAGATAAAATGGCAAAAAAGAGAATCAAAGAGGCATGGAAAATACACTTTCCATACTTTAGCTATGAAAAATATAATAAAAAAGTAGAAGAAATATTTAACGAAGCCATGAAAAAAGAGATAAAGAAAAATGACCTCCAATCATATATCATGGGCCGCCTAAGTGAAGAGTAGAACATCAAAGTTCTTTAAAAACTATTTCTTAGAGGCAAATCCTTCCGTTGGTCTGAGCCTCACGAAATAGTTTTTAAAGAACCCTACTTCAACTCTCCCCAGTTTTTTCCTATCTCTACTGAAACTTTTAGTGGCACTCTTAATTTATAGATATTTTCCATAACAGTTTGTGCTTTTATCGCAAATTCTTTAGAGAGTTCATCTTTTACTTCAAATATCAACTCATCATGGATTTGCAACAGAAGTTTGGCTTCATCATTTACTAAACTGTCCATTATCCTGTTCATCGACATCTTGATAAGATCGGCTGCACTGCCTTGAAACAGTGTATTTACCGCTTCTCTTAGATATGAAGCATGCAACATTGCATTTGCATTTTGAAAATCAAAGTATCTTTTTCTACCTAACAAAGTCTTGGAATACCCACACTCTATAGCATCTTGTCCAACTCTATGCAAAAACTCTTTTACTGTTGGAAATGATGCAAAGTAGCTATCTATATAAGCTTTTGCCTCTTTTGTGCTCACATGTATAGTTTGAGAGAGTTTTCTAGCCCCCATACCATAGATAAGCCCAAAATTGATGCTCTTTGCGACACCTCTCTTCTCTTTGGCTTCACTTGCTCCAAAAATCTTCAAAGCCGTCTCGTAGTGTATGTCTTTGCCTGATTTAAACGCATCCATCAAAGCCTCATCTTGGCTGAAGTGAGCCAAAAGTCTGAGCTCTATCTGTGAGTAGTCGATACCGATAAGCGAAAAACCTCGCTTGGAGACAAATCCTGTTCTTACTTCTCTGCCTAATTCAGTCTTTACAGGGATATTTTGTAAATTTGGATTTTTCGAGCTAAGTCGCCCTGTTGCCGTTCCTGTTTGCAAAAAAGATGTATGAATTCGGCTTGACTTATCCTTTAATCCCAGTTTATAGAGTGGTTCAATATAGGTTGATTTTAACTTATATACCTCTCTATACTCTAGTATCTTTGGTATTATTGGATGTTCATCTAAAAGAGCAGTTAAAACTTTTTCATCCGTACTGTAGCCGGTTTTTGTCTTTTTTATCACTTTTAACGATAACTCTTCAAAAAGAACTTTTCCTAATTGTTGAGTTGAGTTTAGGTTAAACTCAAGACCGGCAAGTGCAAATACCTCTTTTTTTAATCTCTCTATCGTCTCCAAACTTCTTTTTAGTAAAACTTCAAGATATCTGGTATCTACTTTTATACCCTCTTTTTCCATCTTTAAAAGTGTTCTTATAAATGGAAATTCTAATTTTTTAGCAAGCTCTATCAACTCTGGCTCTAAAAAGTCTATAATCTTATTGTAAATCTTCAGAGTCATCCAAGCATCTTCACTGGCGTATTTGCAAGCTCGCTCTATATCTACCGATGCAAAAGTCTCGCCCTTTTTGACACTATCTTTGAATTTTATCATGGGGTGATTGAAAAATCTCAAAGCCAAAGCATCAAGACCCAAACTCTTTTGAGGCTCCAAAAGCCATGCTAGAATCATCGTATCGGCATAAATATCTATATCTTTAATACCAAAATTATTCTCTACAACTGCTAAATCAAACTTTAGATTTTGTCCGACAACCCTACATGTAAGGATTTTTTCGAGTGCTTTTTTTGCATCATCTAAGCTAATTTGATTGGTAACTCCAAGATAACTATGTTGCAAAGGAACATAATATGCCTCTTGCTCATTTAGGGCAAATGAAAAACCTACTATATTTGCATTGTAAGCATCTAGCGAGTCAGTTTCTGTATCGAAAGCCAGTAGAGTTTGTGGCTTTATCTTCTCTACCACAGCAAAAAGTTTCTCATCCGTATCTAATAAAATATCTCTAAAACTTTCTCTTTTTTCCTCTTTTTTTTCTCTCTTAAAATCTATCTTTTTTAAGATATTTTTCAATTCATACTTTTGTAAATCATCTGCGATCCTTGCTAATGGCTGACCGGATGGAAAATAGAAACTCTCAAATTTATCTGAAATGTCTAAATCACCATAAAGATCTACTAATTTTTTACTCAAAAATGCATTTTCTCTGCTTTGGATAAGTAGTTTTTGGGCTCTTGGATTTCTTACTTTGTCTATATTGTCATATATCTCTTCGAGGTTGCCAAACTCATCTAAAAGAGTCTTTGCTCCCTTTGCCCCGATGCCTTTTACACCAGGAATGTTATCTGCGCTGTCTCCCACAATACTCAGATAATCGCCTATCTTTGAAGGCTCTACCCCATACTTTTCGAGACATTTTTGTTCATTTATATCTAGTTTTTTAATAGGGTCATACAGAGTAACTATATTATCATCGATAAGCTGATATAGATCTTTGTCATGGCTAACTATACGGACTTTTATATCATTTTTTTTAGCAAAAGCTACGGCTGAAGCTATAACATCATCCGCCTCATATCCCTCTTTGGAGTAACATTTAAACCCCATCTTTTCTATCCATGAGATCGCCACAGGGAGCTGTTTTTTCAAATCCTGTGGGGCTTCTGGTCTGGTTGCTTTATAGTTTGGATCTATATCGTGTCTGAAAGTTTTACCCTTGGCATCAAGCGCAAAAAGTATATAATCACTTCCCAACTCCTTTTTTAAAGAGTATATAAAATTTGCAAAACCTGTTAAAAGACCCGTTGGAAAACCATCCTTGTTTCTAAGGTTTGGCAGGGCAAAGTAATTTCTAAAAAAGAAACCGAATGTATCTATGATAGTTAAAGTTTTCAATTTTACAACTCTTTTATAGCATCTAAAAAGAGTTGTGTGTCCATATCCTCTTTTTCAAGTATTGCAACTGCCATATTTATACTTCTCTCGCTTAACGGTGCATTGATCGGTACTGCAGTTTTTAGCACTTTTAAAACCAAAGCATACTCTTTTAGCTCTTCGGCTACTTCATAATTATCTGAAAATTTGATCATATTTACCATTTTTTCATCAAACCCCCAATGTTTAAAAATATAAGATGTAACTTCTGCAGTTGTTGTGTCAGCATACATTTTTTCAACATTGGCCACATGATAAGCTGTCTGTATTTCAGATTTAAACTGATACACCTCATCATTTCTCACGATCTCATCCGCTATCAAAATCTTTCCTGTATCTTGAAGTAGCGCGGCCAAAAACAATTCATCTACTTTAGATGGATCTATCTTTTTATACCACTTGACAACCAATGCACTTTGCAGACTTGACACATGTACAAACTCTTCGGGAGTAACACCATATGGTTCCATGTCAACACTTAAAAGTTTTTTTACTGATATACTAGTCACTAAAGATCTCGTTGTAGACATACCAAACAAAGAGATTGCCTGTAAAACACTTTTTATCTCCCTATGAAAACTGTAAAGCGGAGAGTTTGCAACCTTTAAAAGATTTGCAACCAGCATAGGATCTGATTCAATCACTTTTGCCAAATCCCCTATAGCACTATTTGGATCTGCACATATGCTATTTATTTGTCCTAAACTCTTTGGAAGAGGAGGAAGTGATCTAATTCTGTCTATCAAGTTTTCAATCATATTACATCCTTTAATCTATCTCTTTTTGCAAAAACTTACCTGTGTAGCTTTTTGTTTTTTTATGATTTTTTGCTAACATTTCTGGCGTACCTATGGCTACTATCTTTCCGCCATAATTACCACCCTCAGGACCCATGTCTATCACAAAATCACTATTTTTTATTATATCCATATTATGCTCAATAACCAATACACTGTTTCCCAAATCAACCAAGTGATGCAAAACTTTTGTCAACCTGTCTATATCGGCAAAATGCAGTCCTGTTGTGGGTTCATCCAAGATATAGAGTGTATTTCCCGTGTCTCTTTTGCTCAACTCTTTTGAGAGTTTTATCCTTTGTGCCTCTCCGCCACTTAGCGTAACAGCATTTTGTCCAAGTGTTATATACCCAAGCCCTACATCACAGAGAGTTTGAAGTATCGCTCTTATCTTAGGAATTGGTTTAAAAAACTCTAATGCCTCTTCTACGCTCATCTCCAACACATCAGAGATGGATTTTCCACGATAGAGGATCTCTAGTGTTTGAGCATTGTATCTTTTACCTCTACATGTATCGCATTTTACCAAAATATCTGGCAAAAAGTGCATCTCTATCTTGATCTCTCCCTCTCCTTGGCACTTCTCACATCTGCCACCTTTGACATTGAAAGAGAATCTACCGATTTTATAACCTCTAAGTTGAGCCTCTTTTGTTTTAGAAAAAAGCGTCCTTATCTCATCCATCACACCTGTATAAGTTGCAGGGTTACTTCTAGGAGTTCTGCCTATCGGACTCTGGTCCAAATATATAACTTTATCTAACTGCTCCAAGCCCAAGCACTCAACTCCAGAGACTTTCTTCACTTTTCTTGCTCGATTTAACAACTCTTTTGCAACAGGGAGAAGTGTCTGAAGGATAAGTGAGCTTTTTCCACTTCCACTTACTCCTGTTATGCTGACCAAATTTCCAAGCGGTATCTTTACGGATAGATTTTTTATATTGTTTATATTTACATTTTTAAGCTCTATCCACCTACTTTGAACTCTGTTATGTCTATAACTTATCTTTTTTGTGCCATTTAAGTATTGTGCTGTTAGAGTATCACTCTTTTTAAGTTTTTCAAAATCACCAGCAAAGATAATCTCCCCTCCAAATTTTCCGGCTCCAGGACCAATATCCACTACAAAATCAGCCGCCTCTATCGTCTCTTTATCGTGCTCCACTACTATGACACTATTGCCTTTTTCTTGCAAGTCTCTTAGAGTTTTTATGAGCTTCAAAGTGTCTCTCTCATGCAGTCCGATGCTAGGCTCATCTAAAACATACATAACACCAGTCAATCCGCTTCCTATCTGAGATGCTATCCTTATCCTTTGAGCCTCTCCGCCACTTATGCTTCTAGCATCTCTGCCTAAAGAGATATAACCTAAACCGACATTATACAAGAAAAAGAGTCTCTCTCTTATCTCTTTTAAGATAGGTGTTGCTATCATCTTTTGTTGCGCTGTAAAGTAGTCAAAATTTTTCTCATCTTGAAAAAATTCAAGAGTTTTATCTATAGGCATCTCTAGTAAATCACCTATATTTTTACCTCCAACCCTCACTGCTAAATGCTCAGGCTTCAGCCTATGCCCACCACAATTGTCGCAAACTTTTTCACTCATAAAGTCATTTATATCTTTTTCATCTCTTAGCATATTGTATGCTATCTTTACAACACCATCAAAACTCTTTCTTATCCTATGTCTTTTCCAAGTAAAAACAGCATCTTCCACACCTCCGTGGAGCACAGCTTTTCTCTCATGCTCGGCTAATTCACCAAATGGTATCTGCGTATCGATTCCACTCGCATCACAAAATGCCTTTAAAAATTTAGCATAGTAGCTTTTATTAAAACCATAAAATATCTTTATACAACCCTCAGATATGCTTTTGTCTTCATCTATGATCTTTTTCATGTCAAGCGTATATCTAATACCAAGTCCATCACACATAGGACATGCACCTTTTGGTGAATTAAATGAAAACGAAAGAGGCTCAAGAACATCAAAACTTATCTTGCAATCAAAACAGGCTCTATGCTCACTATAGTGGATAAGTGGTGTTTTTATATCCAACTCTTCATGATTGCTTATCTCAACCTCTATCTCGCCATAACTCTCTTTGAGTGCTTTTTCAACATCACTTGCGATTCTTTGTTCATTATCCTCTCTTAAGACAACTCTGTCTATGATCACTTTTATAGTATGTTTTTTAGTTTTACTGAGCTCCACATCTTCATCAAGTCTTACCATCACGCCATCTATCATGGCTCTAACAAAGCCTTTGTGCCTGAGTGATTCTATAAGGTCGCTGAATGAGCCTTTTTTCTCTTTTACCAACGGAGACATCAAAACAAGCTTGGAATTTGTAGGTAATTTTAGTATCTGTTCAATTATATCAGCTCCACTCATAGAGGAGATAGCTTTGCCACATTTATGGCAGTATTGCTTTCCGACTCTTGCGTATAAAAGTCTAAAGTAGTCGTAAATCTCCGTGATAGTTCCGACGGTTGAGCGAGGATTTTTACTTGTAGTCTTTTGATCTATCGCGATAGCAGGAGTCAAACCCTCTATCTTATCAACTTCGGGCTTGCCAATCCTATCTAAAAACTGCCTTGCATAAGACGAAAGAGACTCTATATATCTTCTTTGCCCCTCAGCATAAAGCGTATCAAATGCCAATGTACTTTTTCCGCTCCCACTAAGGCCGGTAAAAACGACTAGTCTATTTTTAGGAATTTGTAGATTTATATCTTTGAGATTGTGCTCACGAGCACCATATATCTTTATCATTAAAATCCTATCAGTTTATTTAAAGTTAATGCAAAGAGTATCACATATAGTATCATCAATAGCTTTTTTTGCAAATCTCGTCTTACGGTATGCGACTTTTTAGCCCCAAAATAGACTCCTACTAGTGAGCCAATTCCCAATATAATGCCCGATCTATAATCCATCAAACCGTGCATTGAAAAGCTAATAAGTCCAGAAACCGAAGAGAAAACAACAAACAAAAGTGAAGTAGAAACTGCTCTTTTTATATCAAAATGTAAAAATCCAACCATAATAGGAGTCAAAAACAGAGCCCCTCCGATGCCGATGCTTATAGCAATCATGCCTACAAAGAGTCCAACCAAAAAAAGTAAAATTTTTGAATCATTTGGAGGCTCGGTTGGCTCGCTAGGAGCTTTGAAAAATTTATAAAATGACCCCATGAGTGAAAGCGCAAAAAAGGCTAGCAATACCCACGAAGGCAGGTGTGATACTATCAATCCACTAAACTGTGCTCCTATAAAACCGCCTAGCCCCAAAACGATACCATTTTGCAATCTGAGCATTTGGTTTTTATAGTTTACAAAAGAGCCAAAGCATGAACTAAAAACCATAACTATGATCGAGATGCCGATAGCAGTTTTGACGCTATATCCCAAATATATAAGGCTTGGAACTAAAATCGTTCCACCACCAATCCCAAAAAAACCGGAAGCAAAACCAACAATCGCACCCAAAGCTACTAAAATCACTATCATATTTATCCTCTTTATTAAAAACTCACATTATACTACAAGGCTCTTAATAAACTATTTAAACTATTTAAACTATAATAAGGGAATTAATATTTGTGAGGTTTTTATGATAGAGTCAATCGATGAAGCTATAAGAGTGTTTTGTGAAGATATACTTGGATTTGAACTTCAAAAGGGTAAGAGTTTAGGAAAAAACTTTTATGCTGCTTCTATACCTTTGTATGAAAACGAAAAAGAGCAAAATTGGTATATTTTTCTCAAAGAGGCAACTCTGAAAAAGATAGCAAAAACCCTCCTTTTAGAAGAAGATTTACCTAAAAGTGAGTATGATGACTTGCTTAAAGAGGTAGCAAATCAAATGATTGGACTCGCAAAAGTAAAACTAGAAGAGAAGAATAAAAATACCGATTACCAGCTAGGAACTCCTGAATTTTTGGGCAATATTTCCGCTCCATTACCTATCAAACTAGAAGATAAAATACTTTATAAAATCTCCAATCGGACGATTTTAGTAGCAAAACAGGTTGGATAAATGAAACAAGAAGATAGAGAGTACTTAGAGAAAAAACTTTTAGGCGGATATGAAGATTTACTAGATATAAATGTAGATTTTATTGCCGAACTAGGCACAACATTTCTCTCTATTGATAAAATCTTAAAACTAGAAAATGGCTCAGTCATAGACTTAGAAAAACCTGCAGGAGAAAGCGTAGAACTTTTTATAAATAAAAAGATTTTTGGAAAAGGCGAAGTGATGGTATATGAAAAAAATCTTGCTATCAGAATCAATGAAATACTTGACTCTAAAAGTGTAATTCAATACTTCAAAAAAGAGATTTCATGAAGATAATTTTTCTTATTTTTACTATATTTATACAGCTATTTGCTACAAGTTTGCTAACTTACAATATATATGACAGAAGCGACAGAGTAGATCTTATGCTCTCTTTTGATTCACCATATGATGGTCAAATATCGCAAGAGAGAAGCGCCAATCTTCTTGTGCTGAAACTAAGTGATTTGAGCTACAACAATATCATAAAAAAAGAGATTAGCTCAAGCATTGTACAAAGTTTAACCATAAAGCCAAATGGCAGTTTTCTCAAAATCATCATAAATAGTAAAAATCAAATAGGCGTTATCGCATCAAAAACAACGGATGGGTTTGGGTTGCGCATAAGAATAAAACTCACTACCTCAGCAGGAAAGAACAAGGCAAAATCATCATTTACTCAAGTCACTACCCAAAAAACTCAATATTATGATGGTAATTCACTAGACTACAGATATATATCTGTACTCATAATACTTTTTGTACTACTTGCTATAATGTTTTGGGTAAAAAGAAAATTTACTTATAACAATAGCACAAAAGGTGAAAATTCCTGGCTCTTTAAAAAAGGAAGTTCAAGCACGCAAGATATAAAAATTGTCTACAAAAAACCGATAGACAACAACAATTCTGCGATTGTGCTTGAGTTTGAAAACAAAAGATACCTTGTGATTAGTGGAAATTCAAATCTACTTTTAGACATATTTAGCGAAAATGAACTTCAAAATAGAAGTGAATTTGAAAAAGCTTTCGAAGATAATCGAAAAAAACTTGATGATTATCTCAAACTTCAAGATAAAAAATTAGAAGACTACAAAGAGAAAGCATCGAACGATTTTGAGGATATGAATTTTTATAAATGAGAGATGTTAGCGAAAAAGCTTTAAGGGTTAAATACACAAGACTGCAAGAGAAACTGCTTCAAAGCTCAACGACTATACTAAAACTAGAAAATTTTAATTACCCTCTTTTTGAAAAAAAGATCAAAAAAATCTATGAAAAGATAGAAAATCTACCAGAAGTCAGAGCTGACTCATCATATCTCATTTTACTCAAAAATTTTACAAACTTAACCATCAGAACCATAAACAGTGAAAAACTAAAACCCCAAGAAAAGAGAGAAATCTTATTAAAAGAGGTAAATTTACTACAAAAGCAAAAAAATAGGTCAATCTACAAAAGATCAAAAAAGATAGATGAAAATGACTAGTAAATACAGATTATTCACAATTTTTTCATATTCTCTACATATTTATATAGTATAATTCATGCTCGCATTGCATAAATAAAATTTTATGTTAATATTTAGGAAAAATTGATGAATCTGAGAAATTTTAAACTTCTATGCATAGAAGATGATGCTTCTACACAAGAACACTTGGCACTGCTACTAAAAGATCAAGTAAAAGATTTTTTTCAAGCATATGATGGTGCCCAGGCTGTAGAGATATATAAAAAATTTAAACCAGATATAGTCATGACAGACATAAATATACCAAAATTAGATGGTCTTTTAGTAGCAAAAGAGATTAAAAAACTGAGCAATGATAAAACGCCTATAATCGTCATATCTGCATTTGATGATAAAAAACTACTCATTGACGCCATAAACATAGGTATCGATCGCTTCATATCAAAACCATTAGATATTGAAATTCTTATCAACACACTAAACAAGATTGCTAGTAACCTACAAAATAAAATAGACCTAGAATATATGCTACAAAAAGAGAAAGAAGAGTTAGCTCAAATGGCACACTTTGATATGCTCACAAACCTCCCAAACCGATTTATCTATATGAGTAGACTCAAGCAAGCCATCAGTAAAGCAGAACGAGAGGGAACTCATTTGACGCACTTTTTTATAGATATAGATGGTTTTAAATCAATAAACGATACTTACGGTCACCAAGCAGGCGACAAGGTTCTCCGGGAGATTTCGGTAAATATAAAAAGAGTTATAAGAGAAGAGGATACTTTTGCAAGAATCAGTGGTGATGAATTTTCACTCATACTAGAAAACACAGAAGATCAAACCACCATAGAAAATGTGGCGAAAAAAATCTTAAAGGCAACCTCAACTCCTATTCTATATGGAGAAAATATTATCAAAACAACTTGCAGTATTGGCATTTGCACATATCCGGCAAATTGCTCTTCAAAGGATGAAATTATACGGCTCTCTGATAAAGCAATGTATGAAGCCAAGAGTGATCTGTCAACCCTATTTCACACTCAGAATACAACATTCTAAGCAGCTGTTTCCAATCGTAACATTTTTTCCTCAAATTCTACTGGAGATAAATATCCGTTGGCACTATGTGCTCTTTGTCTATTGTAAAATACTTCTATATATTCAAACACAGCTTGATTAGCTTGTGCTCTTGTTTCAAATATTTCCAAATAAATTAATTCGGTTTTTAATG
>JALSKH010000034.1 GCA_026988975.1 Campylobacteraceae bacterium | reverse complement strand
GATAAAAACATCCCTATCATTGCAAACTGTTTAAGTATAAATGCGGCATGAGTAATACCAAAATCACTACCAGAATATTCTCCTAAAAGACCTTCTTGAAGTTCCTGTTCAGCTTCGGCTAAGTCGTAAGGGTTTCTTCCACTCTCAACATACATAGCCCATAGAAATGATATAGAAGCTACTGCGAAAGCTGGCATAAAGTAGCCTATCTCCCCTGCTCTTACCATTGATCTTATATCTACTAAATCACTTGTTCCTGCTAAACACATAACAACGATTAAACTTATCATCATAACAGGCTCTACAAAAATAGTAAGAGTTTGCTCTCTACTACCACCAATTGCTGCAAATGGATTTCCTGAATCTATTGAAGCTATACCAAAAACAAATCTTAGAAAAGCTCCAACATAGATAATTACAAATATATCAGAAAGACCGATTGATTGGTAATTATTGTATGTTATTGGCATAGCAGCCAACATTGTTGCACCTAATCCATACATAATGTACGGTGCATAATCAAAAATCCAATGGGCACATCTTGGTCTAGTCCTGCCCCTTTTATATAGTTTTATTATATCTCTATATGTTTGAAAAAAATCTGGTGGACCCTTTCTTGATTGTAGTCTTGCTCTTAAAACTCTTGCGACTCCATCAAAAAAAGGAGCAGCTAATGCTATTGCAATTACTTGAATAATCATCAAAAATATTACTTCCATAATTTACTCCTTTCTTATATTATTTGGCTAATGCCAAGAGCTAAACAAAGTGCCGCTAAGATATATAAAGAGTAAAGATTACAATTTCCATTTTGCATTCTTTCAATCTTATTTGAAGCCTTTGTAACATATTTAATTATTGGAGCATAAATTAAGTTCCACCATATGTCTTGAGCATGATTTTCATATTTAACTGGTCCAAAATAACCCTCTTTATGATGGATTATTGGTCTATAAAACCAGTTCAATAATTTTCTCATATCACCTGTAAATGGACCAGCAGTCATTTGCATACGAGTATCATACTTGTATCCACATGCCCAAGGGTCAGTATCTCTTGGTTTTCTTCTATTTGCTTTTACTATAAATAGTGTTAAAAATGGCATTAACATACTACCAAGCATAATTAGTGTTACAAGTGGAGTAGAAACAACTGCACCTGTTACAGACTTTATACTCATGCCATCAGCTATATTAAATGCTCCATTTGTATATGCTGCTACAACATTTCCAATATTCTGAGCCATATAACTAGCACCTAAACCAAATGCCAAACATCCTGCAACCAAAATATACATTCCAATAATCATAGAGACTGGAACTTCTTTTGCTTTTTCCCAAATCTTTTTATCTCTTGGATTACCTGAAAAAATAATTGCATAAATCTTAAGGTGCATAATAACAACAACACCCGTAACAGCCAATGCAACAATTGATAATGCAAAGACTAGTCTAATCAAAGACCCTTCGCCCATAGCACCTTGAAGCATTGCTTGGTAAGTAAACCACTCACTTACAAATCCATTTAATGGAGGAAGTGCAGCAATTCCCATAACTCCTATTAACATTGCAAACGCAGTATATGGCATCTTTTTAGCCAAGCCGCCAAGAATCTCCATATCTTTTGTATGTGTTGTATATAACACACTTCCTGCTCCTAAGAAAAGAAGTCCTTTAAATGTAGCATGGTTTAGTGTATGATAAAGTGCGGCAATAAACCCTATAGTAGCTAGAGTTAAATTACCATCAGCCATACCATAAACTCCTGTACCAACACCAAGTAAAATAATTCCAATGTTTTCAACTGAGTGGTAAGCAAGAAGTGCTTTATAATCATGTTGTATAAGTGCATATAAAACACCCATTAAGGATGAAGATGCACCAAATACTAAAATCATTATGCCCCACCATTTAGCAACAGGCAACCATAAACA
This sequence comes from Campylobacteraceae bacterium, assembly GCA_026988975.1. GTDB lineage: Bacteria > Campylobacterota > Campylobacteria > Campylobacterales > Sulfurospirillaceae > JAADIZ01. The sequence continues at coordinate 22,741 of JALSKH010000034.1, read as the reverse complement.
AAATTTAATAATTCCAAATATAGCAACCTTAATCATAACCCCACTCATAAGAGCAGATACATTTGAAGGTGCTGCTGGGTGTGCTTTTGGTAGCCATACATGTAGAGGTATGATACCTGCTTTTGAGCCAAAACCAAAAAAAGCCAACAAGAAAATAGCTGTTGCCATTGCGGGACTTAGTTCAGCATTTGCAAACGAAGAAAACTCCATTGAACCACTTTGATGTGCTAAAAGTAAAAAAGCAGTCATTATCGCAGCACCGCCCAAGTGAGCAATACCCAAATAGGTAATAGTAGCTTTCATTGATTGTTTTGAGTCATTAAAACAGATTAGGAAATATGAAGCAACTGTCATAGTCTCCCAAAAAATCATAAACCAAAAAACATTAGCAGCCGAGATAACCAATAGCATAGAAACTATAAATAGATTATAAAGTGCTGCCATTACAGCCAAACTTCCCTTTTTTGCATACTCTTCACTGTACTGTATAGCATAAACTGAAGCTGCAAATGCAATTAGACATATAACAAATGAGAAAAAGTTCCCAACTGGGTCTAACGCAAAGTGTGGGTTAAATAGAAAATCATTTCCAAGAGTAAATTCACTAACACTTCCTAGATTGGAAAAGAAGTGAATCACACCATAAAAAGATGCGACTGCGCTGATGGTAAATCCCACCTTTGCTGCAGTCTCATTCTGTTTATATAACAACATGGAAATGATACAGCCAGCTAAAAATAGCATGTAAACTTGTATCATTGTATCTCCTTTTAAGCTGTTCTGTTTTCGATAAAACTCTCAACAGCATCACTTGCTTTTTGAGAAACCACTTGACCATCCATAATCGAACCATTGATAAACATTAGTGCATGAGTTGGGCAAGCCTCAACACAAGCTGGACCGTCCTCTCTTCCATTACATAAATCACATTTAACTGCAACACTCTTATTTCCAAGAACGGACTCTAGACCTAGATTGTAATCCGGCACTATTGTATTATCAATTGAAGGCATAATTTCTGACTCTGCTCTAATAGCCCCAAAAGGACAGGCGAGAGTACACATTTTACATCCTATACATATCTCTTCATGTGTTTCGATATAATCTTCTCCAAATGTCAATGCTCCGACAGGACAAACATTTGCACAAGGCGAATCATCACATTGACGACATTGATTTGGCATAACTCCGCTAGCTGTTCTTGTAACAACAAGTCTTGGAACAGCTAACTTTCCCCTCTCATAGGCTGACTCATAACAAGCTGCCATACAAGTGGCACATCCTATACAGATATCAGGATCTGCTATAACAAAATTATTTATTCTATTTGAAAGATTCATGGTTATGCCTCCTTCACTTTCTTATACATTTGAGAAGGATGCATAAGTTCATCCTCTTTAATCCTAAAGTTTCTAAACTCTTCTTCACTTATTTTTTTAATTCCTGCTATTGACATTTTAAGTGGATTCATTCCTGAAAGGGGATCTTTGTGTTCAGCATCAGCTAGTTTATTTCCATCTGCTTCATAGTAGTGGAAAGTTGTAAAAATCGTTCCCTCTATTAAGTCCGGATTTACAAATACCTTAGCAGCAATCTTTCCATTTTTGTTTTCTACTATTGCATAGTCTCCGGTTTTAATACCTTGTGATTCTGCAATATCAGGACTGATTTCTATAGCAGCCCCCATAATATCTGCACCAAACTCCAATGCTTTACACTCTCTTGTCATAGTTCCCGTATGATAGTGATAGACCTTTCTGCCTGTTGTAAACATACAAGGATATACTTTAGTTGGTTTGGCACTAGGCATACCACAAGCCACAGGATAATCTTCAGGAATTTTACATTTTTTTCTAATCTCTGATTCAAAAGCTTCCCTCTCTTCCTCATTGTTGGCATGTCCTATCGGAACAATTCTAAATTTACCATCAGATAAAAAAGATTTAAGGTCTGCATATTGAACAGGTGTTCCCGGATGACTTTCATCCGGACAAGGCCAAGCTAACCCTTGCTCTTTTTTGATTCTATCATAGCTAATACCACCAAACATTTTCGGAGCTAATTTTCTAACTTCATTCCAAATCTCTTCAGCTTTTGCAAAATCAAAACCTTTGAGTCTCATTATATTTGCTATATTGCAAATAACTTTCCAATCTGGTTCCAATCCTGCTACTGGCTCAATCGCTTTTGCAAGGTGTTGAACAACTCTTGAAGTATTTAGAAATGTTCCCTCTTTTTCTGTCCAAGTTGCTGCCGGTATTACCAAGTCAGCAAGTTGAGCAGTTTCAGTTAAAAATATATCCTGAACTATAAAAGTTTCCAGCTCGCGAACAGCATGTATAAAGTGTTCTGTCCAAGGATCACTCATAGCAGGGTTCTCGCCAAATACATATAGTAGTTTTATCCTTCCCTCTTCTATATGATGAGGAACATCAGTCATAATATATCCCGGATTTGGATTTAGATCTATATCCCAAACTTTTTTCGCCTGAGATTGAGCATATTCGGTGGTGACATTACCAGCAGGTATCCAATTTGGTAAAGCACCCATATCGCAGGCTCCTTGAACATTGTTTTGCCCACGAAGAGGATTTATGCCAGTTCCGGGTCTTCCTATTTGTCCAGTTATAAGGGCTAGGTTAGAAAGACTCATAACATTTGCAGTACCATCCACAAACTGAGTAATTCCCATTGTATAAGCGATTGAGGATGCTGGTGCCTTTGCATAAAGTTCAGCTATCTCTTTTACTTTTTCAGGATCTGCCCCTATCTCTTTTTCCAGTCTCTCAAGAGTAAAATCTTTAATTGCCTCTTTGAGATATTCAAATCCGTGACAATATTTCTCAACAAAATCTTTCTTATATAAATCATTTTGAATTATATAATTCATAATAGTATTTAGAAGTTGGATATTTGCTCCTACGGGGATCTGTAAGAAAATATCAGCTTTTTTTGCCATATCAGTTTTTTTGGGGTCAATTACTATCAGCTTTGCCCCTCTCTTCATGCCTCTTAGCATTTGCATTGCTATAATTGGGTGGCATTCACTTGTGTTTGTCCCTATGCAGAATATTACATCTGCATCTGTTGCAAATTCTACAAGATCGTTTGTCATGGTTCCAGCACCTAATGTTTTAGTCAGACCGACTACTGTTGGACCATGTCAAAGACGAGCACAGTGATCTACATTATTTGTTCCCAATGCTCTAAAGAATTTTTGAAATACATAGTTGTCTTCATTTAGACACCTTGCTGAGGAGAAACCCATAATATGTGATGGGTTATATTTGTCAACAGTAGATTGGATTCTCTCTGCTGCAAACTTGTATGCCTCATCCCAGCTAACCTCTTCTAATTTACCCTCTTTAGAAAAAACACCATCTTTTTTTCTTAATAATGGTTTTGTTAACCTTCTTGGCGAATGAACATACTCCCAGCCATACATACCTTTTAGACACAGCTCCCCGTCATTTACAGGATGGTCTTTTGTAGGCTCTGCCTTGACTATTTTGTTGTTTTCAACAAAAATGTCAACGTTACAACCCGTGCCACAATATGGACACACAGTTTGAAACTTTTCCATACAATCTCTCCTTTCGAAAGCTTAAACTTTAATCATGAACTTTTTCAAGATTGATATAGTTTAATACAAAAAAAATAGAAAAAGTGTCAGCAACATGACAATAATGAATATTCATTCAAAAAAAAGATGAAAAAATCTATGCTCACATAGAATATATTAAAATTAGACTGTTTTTTTAAGAAAAATTTGCTTAAAAAATATTTCTCAGATTTTTATACTTAAATTGTCACATTTTTATGCGGGATGAAAGCTTGATGATTAAAAGCCGTAGTCTTTTTAGTGAAGTAAAGCCTCTAGTTTATGTATATCTAATATAAGATATTTTTGGTTTTTATATTTTTTTATAATCCCATTATTTGCAAGTTCATTTAAAATAGTAGAAACTGTTTGTCTTTTTGATGCAACCAAGTTTGAAAATTCGCTAATAGACATAGAGAGATCTATCAATATACCATTATTTCTTTCTTCTCCTATGGAATGAGCCATATCTATAAAAAATGTTACAACTCTCTCTAGGCAACTATTGAAAACCAGTGTATAAATAATTTCCCTCTCTATTTCAATATTTTTTGCCATAGATTCTAAGACCATATTTGTAAAAAGTATGTTTGTAAAAAGTTTTGAAAAATTTTTTGAATCTAGAAAATATACTTCACTATCATCAAGAAACTCTATTGTAGAATTTTTATCTAACATATATACACTGTTTTTCAAAAGATAGTGTAATGTAAAAGACTCTCCGTTATCATAGAAAACAGCTTTTGCTTTTCCACTCTTAAATATAAGAAGCTTGATGGTATCATCATAATATAAAATATCATCTTTAAAAAATTTTTTTATATTTAAAATATCTATTTCATCCTTAGATAATATTTTTTCTATCTCAAAGCATTCAGGACGAATTCTACAATATTTCATCTTCAACCTTTTTATTTTATTGTAAAGTTATTATATTGAACTAAACTTAAAATTATATATTTTTACTTTTCTTATGATATACTTGTGTTTCATAAAATAATATGGACAACTACTATGAATAAATTAAAACCGAAATTGTTTAGAATCAACACAGGGAGTTGCAATGGTTGCGATGTGGAATTTTTGGCAACTGCACTTGTTGATAAATTTCAATTTCATAAATTAGAAGTAGAAATTGCAGAAGAGATATCTCAGGCGAACTTATTGGTTATTACAGGTCCACTTACTGCAAGGAGTGAACCTTTTTTGAAAAGCTACATCAACAAACTCTCAGAACCGTATGTGGTTGTCGGGATCGGGACTTGTTCTATTACTAGTGGTATCTTCAGGGATTCATATGCTATTAATGGTCCTACGGATAAAGTGATAGATGTAGATATAAATATATCAGGCTGTCCACCAAGACCACAATCAATCGCTGAAGGAATTGCTAAAGGGGTTGCAATTCTCAATCAAAAAGTTCAAAATGTAAATATTTCTAAACAAATGGATACAATACTACAGGGGTTTGAAGCACCAAAAAGCTTTAGGGGAAAAATAAATCTTCATGCTAACTTATGCACAGCTTGCAGAACTTGTGAAACTGTTTGTCCTTCAGGGGCAATCAATATAACAAAAATTGGCGACAAGTATGAACATAAAGTATGGCACAACACTTGTTGCTTTTGTGGAAATTGTGTTTTTTTCTGTCCAACTGGTGCTATATACAACACAAATGACTTTGATACCGCTAAACATCAAGATGAAAAATATAGTGATACAAATATCAGCTATATTAAGACCGATAATTGCTCATCTTGTAACAAGAGATATAAGAAGCCTACAACAGGTCTCTTAAAAAAAGCTTATATAAATGATGATATAAACAAACTAAATAACAACTTATGCCCAGAGTGCAGAAAAAAAGAAAATTTTACAAGGATGTATTTGTGAACACAAGTAAATTTATCAAAATTTTAAGAGAGACTTTGGGAGAACAATGCTCCATAAAAGAGGATAAGGATAGCTATGGGAATCACTCTATTTGGATGAAGCTTAAAGTAAAGGAGAGTATAAATGTCGTGGCAAACAGCATAAAAAGCTTCAAAGGCAGATGTATTGTTGCTACTGCTTATAAAAACAGAGATGGCTCTCACACTATAATATACCATTTTGATATCAATGGTACTATTTTAAATGTAGAGATAAAAACTAATGATAATATGTTTTTTTCAATAACTCCTATCATTCCTAGTGCAAACTGGGCAGAAAGAGAAATAAGAGAAATGTATGGAGTAGAACCTATAGGTCACCCCAATACCGATAGGCTTTTTTTAGATTATTCGATAGCAAAAGGTGTATTAAATGAGTTTATACCACTTTCCAAATTGCAAAGAGGAGTAAGTAAAACCGACATAATGTGGAAAAAAGTAGAAGAGGATATCAATAATGGGTAAAACGATAAAAATAGGACCATTTCATCCGGAACTTGAGGAGTCGGTTTATTTTAAGCTGGTAGCGGATAAAAATAGTATAGTTCAAGAGGTAGAAATTGTAAATGGATTTATACATAGAGGCATGGAGTCGCTCGTAACCAATAGAAATTTTATGCAAAACCTTATACTTACCGAGAGAGTATGTTCGTTGTGTTCAAACAATCATCCGTTTACTTTTGTAATGGCGGTTGAAAAAATTGCAAATATTAAAGTACCTTCAAGGGCTGAAGCCCTTAGGGTTGTAGCTGACGAAATCAAAAGAGCAGCGTCAAATCTTTTCAACTTAGCTATGCTCTCTCATCTAACTCACTCTTATGAACTAATGAAAGATACTCTTGAAACCAGAGAATATTTACAAGATCTAAAAGAGACTATATGGGGAAACAGAATGGACATGAGTGTAAATCTATTTACGGGTGTAAAATATGATTTGGATGCAAAAAAGGTAGTCCATATTTTAGAGAAACTAAACCTTGCTATACCAAAAATAAAAGAGCTACAAAAGAGATTTGAAAATGATGAAATTATAAAACAAAGGTGTGTTGGAGTTGGTATATTGCCGACAGAAAAAGCATTGGAGATAGGTGTTACAGGACCTGTTGCCAGAGGAAGCGGGATAAACAACGATGTAAGAGTTAAAGCCCCATATTCACTTTACGCCCTTAGGCCGGAACTCCAGCCGCGCACAAAACCTAGAAATGGTTGTGATGTACTCTCAAGAGCGATGGCGAGATTTGATGATATTATAGAAGCAGTGAGAATTATCAAAGATCTCCTCTCAGATCTGCCAAGGGGAAAAACTTATCTCGAAAAAAGACCTCATATACCTGAAGGTGAGGCAGTTGTTAGAACAGAAGCACCAAGAGGAGAACTTATATATTATCTCAAAACAGATGGCAGTCAAAAACCTATTAGGATGAGATGGAAAGTGCCTACTTATACCAACTGGGAAGCATTAAAAGTTATGATCTTAGGGGATAAAGTAGAAAATGTTACGATAATTTTAAATAGCATAGATCCTTGCATCTCTTGCACGGAGAGATAAAAATATGAGAAATAACAAATTAATATACGCAAATCCCGATAAATGTATCGGATGCATTAATTGTGAACTTGCTTGTTCCGCAAGTCATATGGGTATTAGTGTAGATAGTGTATATGAAAAACTTTTAAACGGCGATAAGATTGCACCATCTAGGAATAAAGTCATAAAAATTGATGGCAAAAGTGCTCCTTTGCAGTGCATGCAATGTCCAAATGCCCCTTGTCTTGAAGCCTGTCCTATCGACATTATAAAATTTGAAAACGGGTTTGTAAAATATTATGAGAGTGACTGTATAGGATGCACAAGCTGCGAAATGGTATGCCCCTATGGAGCAGTAGTTATGGCGATCAACAAAAAAGATGATGCTCCTATTAGCCAAATGGTGGCATTGACTTGCGATCTATGTGGCGGTCAAAACGGAAAACAAGCTTGTATAAATATATGTCCAACAAATGCGATATCACTTATAGATTATGACCAATTACATGCAATAAAAAAGGACGATCACTATGCATGAGATGAGCGTGGTCATGTCTATGATAGACATATGTGAAAAACATGCAAAAGGCAAAGAGATAGAAACAATAGTTGTAAACATAGGAAAGTTAAGCGGCATAGAGCCTCATTTTCTAGAGAGCGCTTTTGAAATTTTTAGAGAAGAGAGTAAAATCTGTAAAAATGCAAAACTTCATCTTAATATAATAGATATAAAAATTTTATGTTTAGATTGTCAAAAAGAGTCTATAGTCGAGGATTATAATTTTTACTGCCCGAATTGCAAAGGCTCAAACACCAAAACAATCAATGGAAAAGAGATGTATATAGACCATATAGAGTTAAAGGATTAGTCCATGAGGCAAAACAAGGCATATTTAACGATAAAAAAAATGGCACCAAAAAAACGGGATGCAAAACAAAGAATTTCTGATTTTAACCCGACATACTATATTTTTAATAAGGATGAAGCCCAAAATCAGTCTCTTAGGTGTTTAAAGTGCCCTATTGACCTCTTAAAAGGCATGAGTTCTGAATTTAATTTTTGCAAGACGGGTTGTCCCTTGGAAAATAAAATACCTATATGGATAGAAGAGGTTAAGAGGGGGAACATCAAAGAAGCCTTTAAATGCAGCAATGAAACATCACCATTTCCTGAGATATTAGGGATGGTATGTCCTCAGGATATTTTATGTCAAGGGGCTTGTACCATCGCCAAAACAGAAATGGGTAGCGTAACAATAGGGGCAATAGAAGTCTATTTAAACGAGCAGGCATTTAAAATGGGTCTTATGCCGGATTATGGACAAAAAAAAGAAAAGATTGGTAAAAAAGTTGCTATTATAGGTAGCGGTCCAGCTGGAATGAGTTGTGCAACCTTTCTTTTAAGAGCAGGCATAGGGGTTGATATGTTTGAAAAATCAGACAGACCAGGTGGCCTTTTGACTTATGGAATACCCAACTTTAAAATACAAAAAAATGTTATACTTAGAAGATTTAACTGGATGCAAGAGGCTGGTTTAAATTTGCACTTGGATACAGACATAAACAGTTCTAAGCAGATAAAAGATATGCTAGATAAATATGATGCTATATTTATAGGATTAGGAGCCCCGAAGAGTAAAAACGCGAATCTTAAAAATGAGGATGCTCATGGTGTCTACCATGTAATGGATATACTAAGACATGCCCAAAAAAGAGTTTTTCAAGATTTTTACGAGTCGATATTGGAAAATAAAAATGTTGTAATCATTGGCGGAGGTGATTCTGCTATGGATGCGGTCAGAACATCTATAAGAATGCGTGCAAAATCTGTCAGATGTGTTTATAGAAGAGACGAAAAAAGTATGCCTGGAAGTAGAAAAGAGGTGGTGAATGCAAAAGAGGAGGGAGCATTATTTGAATTTAACGCTTCTCCTAAAGAGGTTATTGTTGATCAACAATATAGAGTTAAAGGTCTACTTTGTCAAAAAACAAAGCTCGTGGATTCAGATAATAGCATTAGAAAAAAACTAATTGTCTTGGAAGATAGCGATTTTTCTTTAGAATGTGATATAATTATCTTAGCGTTAGGATTTGATAATTATGTTTTCCCATGGTATGATACCGCAGAGATAAATACCGGTAAATGGGGAGAAATAATTGTCGATAAAGACAAAAGAACATCAAATAAAAGAGTGTTTGCAGGAGGTGATTCTGTAAGGGGAGCCGATCTCGCTGTAACTGCAGCCGCTGATGGTAAAAAAGCAGCATTTTCTATCATAAATGATTTTATAAAAAATTGATATACATATGCCCAAACAAAAACAGTCTAAATACACACAATAATATAGGAGCAATATTTGGAGCATTTGATAAACTTTTTAGAGAATGAAAAAATCGAAAAAAGCAGTATATTTTCCCATCTGAAGTGCTCTTTGGAAGAGGCTTCGGTTTTGCAAAAACTTACCCAAAAGTATATAGATGGGGTTGAAGAAGTTACGGTATCTGCGCTCTTAAAAGAGATATATGGTGAAGAGAAGTATAGATATATAAAAAAGCTTTTTATCGTCAAAAACTTGCTGGAACTCAGCTGGATAGCAAGAAACACCCTCATAAGCGAGAAGATAACCGAGACTTCCTCGCTTGAACTTTTACATGCCAATATCTCTTTAAGTCCTGCTTTCATAAAGCTTTTAGAGTATGGCGGCTTTGAGTTTGAACTGCCTGAAGATAAGCCCTACTTGGACCATCTTGAGTATCTAAAAGATCAATTTTTAAGGATAGAGATGTATAAAAAGCTCTCTCATCTAAGAAACAGTTTTAAAGAGGATGCTCCAAACATAAAAAGAGCAAAAGAGAGGCTTGAACTTTTTGAGAAGAGGATAAATGAGAGGCTTTTAAAGAGTGAGTGTGAACTTGTAGTTGAAGAGATCATGAACGACAACGAACTCTGCGAAAAAGAGAGAGTGCTTTTCTTAGCTCTTTTGAAAGAGGAGTATAGCTCCGATATAGAAAGTCTAAGAGATATGAATACTCTCATAGACTTAATAAGCGAAAACGATTACGAAAAGATAAAAAACAGAGCATATCTTGAAGAGGGTTCAAAGCTTATAGAAAACTCTCTTATAGACTTTGATGAGATGTTAAGTGCTTTTGGAGGAGTAAGCAGAAGTTTTTTTATCGCCGAAGAGATTTTGCAAAAGATTATAAGACCGACAAAGGAGAAAAAAGCGAAAAAGATAAAGCTCGGTCTTTTGATAAAAGAGCAGGATATTTTTGAACTGATTGAGCCTAAAACTACTCTTGATGATGTAGTTTTGCACCCCAAGACCCAAAAGATACTCAATAACCTCCTAAAGCGAATGGATAGAAAAGTTTTAAACAGGCTCAAAGAGTGGGGAGTAGTTGATAGAAAAAGAGGGCTGGAAACAAGGATCATCTTCTACGGACCTCCCGGAACCGGCAAGACTATGACGGCTCTATCTTTGGCAAAATCTCTGAAAAAGAGTATACTTAACTTTGACTGCTCCAAAATACTCTCCCAATATGTGGGCGAAAGTGAAAAGAATGTGAGAAAAATCTTCGACACGTACTATGACCTTTCACTAAAAACAAAAAGTTCACCTGTTTTACTCTTAAATGAAGCGGATCAATTTTTAAGCTCCAGATCATCTGCAACCCACAGCAGTGCAGATAAGATGCACAACCAGATGCAAAATATCTTCTTGGAGCAGATCGAAAACTTCCAAGGAATGCTAATAGCTACAACCAATCTACTTGATAGCATAGATCCCGCCTTTTCAAGAAGATTTGACTACAAGATAGAGTTCAAAAAGCCTGATTTTGCTCAAAGATTACTGCTTTTTAGAAAAAATCTACCTGAAAACGCCCTTTATGAAGATGATTTTTCCATAGAGGAGCTTGCAAAGTATCCACTTACCGGTGGACAGATAAAAGTTGTCATAAAAAACACTGCTCTAAATATCGCAGTCAAAGATGAGCCTATATTTACCATGAGCGAATTTAAAAGCATGATAGAGAGAGAATTAAGAGGATCATTTGGCGAAGAGAAGTCTATGGGGTTTTTGTCTTGACAAAATATCAGGGTTCATTATATTTTAGTAAAGTTACTCTTTTTAAGAATAGTTCTTATATTTATCAATTGAAGTATTTGGTATATAGGATTTCTCAACTTAGCATTTATTATATTTAAAATTTGACTCTCAATTTGCATAAAATCTCCTAGAAATAATATTAATATTATAGCTAAAACCCCCATATATAGGGCTTTATATTGATGTTTTTATACTTATTTATTACTCGTTTTTTATTATGCTTAGCTTAAATTCTATAATATTTCAAGAGAGATGAGATTAGAGTCCTTTATCTATTTAGCTTAGGGCTATTTGGCTGTTTTTTTAGTGGGGATTTGGTGCGAAAGTTAAGATGATTATTTTTTAATCAATAAAATGTTTAAATTATCCTATATATTTTGTATAATTTTGTCCGAAAACAGTTTTCAAAAATAAATATTAGGAGGAAGAACATGATTAAACTACTTACAAGATTTTTTACTGTAGTAGCTATAGTTGGTGCAAGCTTGACAATACAAGCTGCTGATACGATTAAGGTAGGAATTTTACATTCACTATCAGGCACAATGGCAATTTCAGAGTCGGTACTAAAAGACACTGTTTTAATGCTTATTAAAGAACAAAATGCAAAAGGTGGAGTTTTAGGTAAAAAGTTAGAGCCTGTTGTTGTTGATCCTGCATCAAATTGGCCTTTATTTGCTGAAAAAATGAGAGGTTTATTGTCTAAAGATAAAGTTGCTGTTACTTTTGGATGCTGGACTTCAGTTTCAAGAAAATCAGTTCTTCCCGTTGTGGAAGAGTTAGATGGAATTTTATTTTATCCTGTTCAATATGAAGGTGAAGAGTCTTCTAGAAATATTTTTTACACTGGTGCTACACCAAATCAACAAGCAATTCCTGCGATAGATTATCTTATGAATGAGGTTGGTGTAAAAAGATGGGTACTAGCTGGAACGGACTATGTGTATCCTAGAACCACAAATAAAATCTTAAAAGCTTACCTTAAATCAAAAGGTGTAAAAGATAGTGATATTATGATCAATTATACTCCATTTGGATATTCTGATTGGCAAAGTATAGTTTCAAAAATCAAAAAATTTGGTAGTGCAGGCAAAAAAACTGCTGTTGTTTCAACAATAAATGGCGATGCAAATGTTCCTTTTTATAAAGAACTTGGAAATCAAGGAATCAGTGCTGAAGATATTCCTGTTATAGCATTTTCAGTTGGTGAGCAAGAGCTTTCAGGATTAGATACTAAACCTCTTGTTGGTCATTTAGCTGCATGGAATTATTTTCAAAGCGTAGAAACTCCTGCCAATAGTAAATTTATTGCTGAATGGAGAAAATTCAAAAAAGATCCAAAAGCTGTGACAAACGATCCAATGGAAGCTACTTATATAGGGTTTAATATGTGGGTAAAAGCCGTTGAAAAAGCTGGTACTACTGACCATGACAAAGTAATTGATGCTTTAGTTGGTGTTACGGTTCCTAACTTAACTGGCGGCTACGCGACAATGTTGCCTAATCATCAAATCACAAAGCCTGTTCTTATAGGCGAAATCCAAGATGATGGGCAATTTGATGTGGTTTGGAAAACATCTGGAGAGGTAGTTGGAGATTCTTGGAGTGATTTTTTACCTGGAAGCAAAGATTTAATCTCTGATTGGAGAAAACCACTTAGTTGCGGAAATTACAATGTAAAAACCGCTAAATGTTCAGGTCAAAAATAAAAATATCGAAAAATAGGGGGATGTTATTCCCCTATATCTTCCTATAAGGCAATTCATGAAAAGTACACTTTTAAAGATAATATTTCTTAATGTATTAATATGTTCTGCTCTTTTTTCTGGAGATTTTGCAAATGATATAAAACCTTTGACAAAATTTAGCTTTAAACTGAAAGAAAAAGTTGTAAAACAAATATCTCAGAATTATTCTGATAACCCAAAGCTTAAAATCCTTTTATCTGCAATGCTCAACAACAAATTGTATTATAAAAAAATGGGTAAAGATTTTGTTGTGGTAAAAAAAGAAAATGGAGATCTTTATGATATTGTTGGTTTGTTTGACAATAAGATAGAAAAATCTGTTAGTAAGTATTCATTAAAAAGAGTAAAAGTAAATAATAAATTAAGAAGTATTATAAGGGATAAATTAGCAGAATTAAACTTATTTTCAAAATCAAAGGAAATAAGGCTAAAATCAGCACAAAATATACTAAAAAATGTAAATAAAAAATCAGAAATGATTATCTCAAAAGCACTTTTGAATGAAAAAGACAAAAGTGTTCGAGAAGTTCTCACACAAATAGATACGATAATAAAAGCAAAATATGGAAATAAAAAAGAAAAATTAAAGGCAGTCGAATCATTATCTAATTATCCTTCTTCTTACTCTTTGCAGACATTAGAGGAGATTGTGAGAAATAGTAAAGATGAAGATTTGAAAAAAATAGCAAATAACTCTATCGCTTCCATAAAACAAACTCAATATTTTTATCAGATAATAGAGAAAACTTTTTTTGGGTTAAGCCTAGGCTCAGTTCTTCTTTTGGCGGCTATTGGGCTGGCAATTACATTTGGAGTTATGAAAGTCATAAATATGGCACATGGGGAGATGATTATGATAGGTGCATATACAACTTACACTCTTCAGCAAATCATGCCAAACTATATAGAGTATTCTGTATTTTTAGCTATTCCCTTAGCCTTTTTAGTGAGCGGTTTGTTTGGTATAGTTATCGAAAGGTTGATCATCAGACATCTCTATGGAAGACCGTTAGAGACACTTTTGGCAACATTTGGTATCAGCCTTATCTTGCAACAATTAGCAAGAACTATATATTCTCCTCTAAACAAAGAAGTGGTTACACCAGAATGGATGAGCGGAGCTTGGCAAATAAATAGTGCTTTATCTTTAACATATAATAGACTTTATATCATCATATTTTCTTTTATAGTTTTTGTAGGAATTTTACTAGCATTAAATAAAACATCATTAGGGCTCAAGATAAGAGCTGTTACACAAAATAGACAAATGGCACAAGCAATGGGAATAAAAACTGGACTTATAGATGCACTTACTTTTGGAATTGGTTCTGGTATAGCAGGGGTTGCAGGAGTTGCACTATCACAATTAACAAATGTTGGACCAAATCTTGGACAATCTTACATAGTAGATTCTTTTATGGTTGTAGTCTTTGGAGGTGTTGGAAATCTATGGGGAACACTAATAGCTGCTATAACCTTAGGGGAGATAAGCAAATTTTTAGAACCGGTTGCTGGAGCAGTGCTTGGAAAAGTAATTATACTTATATTTATAATTCTTTTCATACAAAAAAGACCAAAAGGACTTTTTCCTCAAAAGGGTAGAGATGAGCAAGAATAAAAGACAGAGAAAACCATTAATTTTGCAGATAATAGATAAAGATATTGGTGGAAAGATAGTACTGACTCTACTTTTTATAGTGGTTGCTTATGTTAGTTTTGCAAATCTACTTTTACCAAAAGATTCATTGTTTTATGTTTCAACATTTACAATAACTTTACTTGGTAAATACCTTACTTATGCACTTTTAGCATTGGCCTTAGATTTAGTCTGGGGGTATTTAGGAATTTTAAGCTTAGGACATGGTGCTTTCTTTGCCCTTGGTGGATATGCAATGGGTATGTATTTGATGCGACAAATTGGTGATAGAGGAGTATATGGAAATCCAATTTTACCAGATTTTATGGTTTTTATGAATTTAAAAACACTACCTTGGTTTTGGCATGGATTTGATAATTTTCTCTTTGCCATGATTATGGTGGCTCTCGTACCTGGATTTTTAGCTTTTGTGTTTGGCTGGTTTGCTTTTAGATCAAGAGTGAATGGAGTTTACCTATCTATCATCACACAAGCTCTAACCTATGCTTTAATGCTAGCTTTTTTTAGAAACGATATGGGTTTTGGTGGAAACAATGGATTAACTGATTTTAAAGACATATTGGGATTTAATTTGGAGTCCAATGGTGTAAGGATTGGTTTACTTGTATCCTCTTTTTTAGCTCTGTTTTTTGGATATATCATCAGTAGATATATAACTAATTCAAAGTTAGGTAGGGTATGTGTTGCAATTCGTGATGCTGAAAGTCGTGTTAGATTTTTAGGGTATAAAGTTTATCAATATAAACTCTTTGTTTTTGTAGTTTCAGCCATATTGGCTGGTATTGCTGGTGCACTTTATGTGCCACAAGTTGGAATCATTAATCCAAGTGTCTTCTCCCCTCTTTTTTCTATTGAGATAGTTATTTGGGTGGCAATTGGAGGCAGAGGTACACTTTATGGTGCAATTGTTGGAGCATTTTTAGTCAATCTTGCAAATACTTACTTTACTTCTGCTTTTGCAGAAGTTTGGTTATATGCTCTTGGCGGATTGTTTGTATTTGGTACACTTTTCTTGCCACAGGGATTAGCCGGGTTGATTTCCAAGATAAAAAGAAAGGATAAACTTGCATCTGCTTGAAAAAGAAAATAGTAAAAATATAGATGAATTTAGAAAAGGAGATAGAATTCTCTATATTGATGGTGTAACAGTAAGTTTTGATGGATTTAAGGCATTAAACAATCTATCTCTTGTTATAAATTATAAAGAGCTAAGATGTATCATAGGTGCAAATGGTGCTGGAAAATCGACAATGATGGATGTTGTAACTGGAAAAACTAAACCAGATGAAGGTAAAGTTATTTTCGGAAAAGATATTGATTTGATACAAATGGATGAGTCATCTATAGCAGAGATAGGAATAGGCAGAAAATTCCAAAAACCAACAGTTTTTGAAGAGCATACCGTTTTTGAAAATCTAGAGCTTGCTATGAAAGCAGATAAAAGTTTTTATAAGACACTCTTTGTAAAAATGAGCAGTAAAGAAAGAGATGAAATTGAAAAAACTATCGAATTGATAGGACTAAAAGATCTTTATAATAAAAAAGCTGGTATTTTATCACATGGTCAAAAACAATGGTTGGAAATTGGTATGCTTATTGTGCAAAGCCCAAAGCTTCTTTTGGTTGACGAGCCAGTTGCTGGTATGACACCTGCTGAAGTGGATAAAACTGGAGAAATTTTAACAGATTTATCCAAAGAGCACAGTGTGGTTGTTGTTGAACATGATATGGAATTCATAAGAAGTATTGCCAACAAAGTGACTGTACTGCACGAAGGCTCAGTTTTAGCAGAGGGTCCAATGAAAAGTATTCAAGAAAATGAAAAAGTAAGAAAAGTATATTTGGGTGAATAATGTTAAAGCTAAATAAAATAAATCAATATTATAAGCAAAGCCATACTCTATGGGATTTAAGTTTGGAGATAGAAGAGGGAAGTTGTACTTGTATAATGGGAAGAAACGGGGTAGGCAAAACAACTCTAATGAAAGTTATAATGGGTCTGCTTCCTATAAAAAGTGGTGATATTTTATATGATGGCAAAAATATAAGCAAATTGGGAGCAGATAAAAGGGCTGGTTTGGGTATTGGCTATGTTCCGCAAGGTCGTGAGATTTTCTCAAAACTAAATGTTAAAGAAAATCTTGAGATAGGATTGCTTGCAAATCGAAATGGTTTAAAAAAAGTGCCAGATAAAATATACGAACTTTTTCCTGTTTTAAAAGAGATGTTAAAACGAAGAGGCGGAGACTTAAGTGGCGGACAACAACAACAACTTGCAATAGCTAGAGCTTTGTGTTTAGAGCCTAAACTTTTGATCTTGGATGAGCCATCTGAGGGAATACAACCAAATATTGTTAAACAAATCGGTGATGTTATTGATTATCTAACAAAAGTAGAAAAGATTACCGTAATACTTGTAGAGCAGAAATTACCATTTGCAAGAAAACATGGAGACAAATTCTATATTATTGAGAGAGGAAGAGCAGTAACAAATGGCGATATGGCTGAATTGAGCAATGAAGTTGTAGAAAAATATCTATCGGTATAATTATGAGTATCTCTTTGTCGATAAATAATAATTTACTAAATTTAAAAAAACTTAATCTTCCCACTAGATATTATCATTTTAATCAAGATGAAAACTATATAAAATTTCTTAGTGTGGGCGAAGGGATTTTTCCAAGAGATAAAATTAATACCAATATAAAACTTTTCAATTCAAACTATATCTTCACAACCGAGTCTGCTACAAAAGTATATCCTAGTGATGGAAATTTTGGATTAAATAGTATAAATATAGAGTTAAGTAATTCTAACTGTGAATTTTTGAATGATGAACTTATTTTATATAAAAACTCTAAATTCATAGAACTATTAAATATTAAATCAGATAAAAATTCTACATTTTTCTACACTAGCATATTAAGTCATGGTAGGAGTTTTGAGATATTTGATTTTACTCAAATGCTTGCAAGAAATAAATTTACAATAGATAAAGAGCTTGAGTATTATGAAAACTATGATATTAATGGCAAATACTTAAAAAATTATTTTCAAAGACATGAGCTAAACGATGCTATTTTTGCCAAAATTTATATAAAATCAAAGGATAATGAGTATTTAAGAGAAGCTCTTTTTGCCAATAATTTTGTTAGTTTTAGCTATACTAAAACAAAAAAAATGATAATTGGAGTAATTAGTTCCAATAGTATGCATAAATTAAAACAAAATATAAACAAAGTTTGGAAAATATATAGAAAAAGTTTAAATAAAAGTGAGTTTGACTTAGGCAAACAATAAAAACTTTTATAAGGAGAAGTAATGTTTTTAACAAGCCGTGAGCAAGAAAAATTAATGATTTATACAGCATCGAAACTTGCAATGGAGCGAAAAAATAGAGGTTTAAAGCTAAATTATCCAGAAGCAGTTGCTATTATAAGTTCTTTTATAATAGAAGGTGCGAGGGATGGAAAAAGTGTTGCAGAGCTAATGGTAAGTGCAACACAAATTTTAACAGAAGATGATGTAATGGATGGGGTTGCTTCTATGATAGAAATGGTGCAAACCGAAGCTACTTTTGATGATGGAACAAAATTGGTAACTGTGCACAATCCTATAGCTACGAAAAAATCAAACATAATACCAGGTGAATATTTCATAGAAGATGATGAAATTGAATTAAATAAAGATAAAAAAATAATCACCATAGAGGTGCAAAACAGAGGAGATAGACCCATACAAGTTGGCTCACACTATCACTTTTTTGAAGTAAATGCTTTTCTTGTTTTTGATAGAGAAAAAGCATATGGCATGAGATTGGATATTCCATCTGGAACTTCAGTTAGGTTTGAGCCAGGTTCTAAAAAAGAAGTAAATTTGGTAGCATTTGGCGGTAAAAGATATATGAGTGGTTTTAACGGTTTAGTGGAGGGATATTTGGATGATGACATTACAAAATCAAAAGCTATGGAAAAATTAAAATTTTTTTTAGGAGAAGCATAAGATGAAAATATCAAAACAAAAATATGCCTCAATGTATGGCCCAACTACTGGGGATAGATTTAGATTGGCAGATACTTCTTTGATTGCTCGTATTGAAAAAGATTATACAGTTTATGGAGAAGAGAGCAAATTTGGCGGAGGAAAAACTATAAGAGATGGGATGAGCCAATCACCTAACGCATCAAATGTGGCAGACTTAATTATTACAAATGCTGTTATTATAGACTATAGTGGAATTTATAAAGCAGATATCGGTATCAAAGATGGAAAAATTTCAGCAATAGGGAAAAGTGGAAATCCCAATAATTGTGATGGCATAACAGAAGGACTGGAAATTGGGGCTGGTACAGAAATACTTTCAGCTGAGGGGAAAATCATAACTGCCGGTGGTATTGATGCACATATACATTTTATCTCTCCTGGTCAAATCAAAGAAGCATTTTCAAGTGGAATTACTACAATGATAGGAGGAGGTACGGGACCAAATACAGGTACAAATGCTACTACATGTACACCAGGAACTTGGAATATACATAAAATGATAGAATCTGTGGATAATCTGCCTTTAAACTTTGGTTTTATGGGGAAAGGGAATAGTAGTAATTATGAAGCTTTAAAATTACAAATAGAAACTGGCGCCATGGGCTTAAAATTGCACGAAGATTGGGGCAGTACTCCAAATGCAATAGATACATGCTTACACGTAGCAGATGAATATGATGTGCAAGTTGCAATTCATACAGATACTTTGAACGAGTCAGGTTTTATAAATAATACAATTAATGCTTTTAAGGGGAGAACAATTCATGCTTTTCACAGTGAAGGTGCTGGCGGTGGACATGCGCCCGATATTATGAAAGTAGCAGGACTTGAAAATGTTTTACCGTCTTCTACAAACCCCACACTACCATACACAAAAAATACAATAGAAGAGCATCTTGATATGTTGATGGTTTGTCACCATTTAAGTCCAAAAATTCCAGAAGATATTAGTTTTGCGGAGTCTAGAATCCGAGGTAAAACAATTGCAGCAGAAGATGTTTTGCATGACATAGGAGCAATCTCTATGACAAGTTCTGATTCACAAGCTATGGGACGAGTTGGTGAAGTAATTATTCGAACCTGGCAAGTTGCACATAGTATGAAAAAACAACGAGGAGCACTCGAAGGTGATAGTCAAACAGACGACAATAACAGAATCAAACGATACATTGCAAAATATACAATAAATCCGGCAATTGCTTGTGGAATAAGTGAACATGTGGGTAGCATAGAAATTGGTAAAATGGCAGATTTAGTGCTTTGGGATAGAGCATTTTTTGGGGTAAAACCAAATATTATTATAAAAGGTGGATTTATAGCACTTAGCATTATGGGTGATTCAAACGCATCCATACCAACTCCTGAGCCAAATCTATATAGACCAATGTTTGGAAGTTTTGGAAAAGCGAGTAGTAGAATAAGTTCAATTTTTGTTTCAAAATATGCATTTGATAATAATATAAAAGAAAAATTAAAAATAGACAAAGAGATGCTTGCAGTTAAAAATACTAGAAATATCACAAAAAAAGATATGAAATTAAACAATTTCATAGGTAAAATTGAGGTAAATCCTGAAAATTATGATGTAAAAGTTGATGGAAAACTTATAAAATCAAGCTATATGACAAAATTGCCAATAGCAAAAAAATACTTTTTATTTTAGTGCAGCCATGATAAAAAAAGTCATACAAATTTCAAAAAATTTAGAAACAGATGATAGTGTTGAGCTTAGTTGGTTTGATATGCAAAAACCTTATCTTAGTGCTGTAACAAACCTTGGCAAAGAGTTTATAATCAAAGCCAAATTCACTCACATCCATGTAAAGGATATTTTGATTTGTGAAGATGGATACAAAATAGAAGTTAAAAGAGGCAAAGACGATATATGTATATTAGAATTTAAGAATCATTTAGATTTTGCAAAAATAGCCTATGAGATAGGAAATCGCCATCAGCCAATTTGTATAGAAAATTTCAAAATTACAGTTTTAGATGATATTGCAATAGCCGATATTATTGAAAAAATTAAAAATAATTTAGATGTAAAAATTACAAAGACTATAGGATTGTTTCAGCCAAATGGAAAAGCACACCATTCACACTAAATCTTTAAATAGATTTTTACAAATACTTGATAGCTCCTTCCCCTCAGGTAGCTTTGTGCATTCCTTTGGCTTAGAACCATATATAGTATTGGGAAAAGTCAAAAACTACACCGATTTGAAAAAATATTTTGAAAACTTAATAATAGATCAATATCAAAAACTTGAATTTCCATTTGTAAAAAAAATTTTTATACTATTAAAAGAAAACAACCTTAACTTACTTATAAAAGAAGATATAAAATTTTCGGCTATATTAAATTATGAATTTTCAAAAGCCTCTCTTGATATAGGACAAAATTATCTAAAGCAGATAAATTTTGATATTAATAAAACAGTAGTAAAAAAGTATTTTGAAAAAGCAATGGCTAAACATTTTCTAGGAAATGAGTTGGTAGTATTAAGTACATATGCTTATGAGCTTGATATAAATTGTGATACATTTTTACTTTTATGGTCTAAGAAAAACATCATAAATACAGCCTATACATCTTTAAAAATTTCTCGTATAAGCCCATCAGATTTACAAAAACTACTGTTTGAATTTGATGATAAATTAGGGAATTATATAAAAAATAGTTCCAGTGCCATACAAAACTTTAATATTGGGTTTGAAGAAGTGATTTATCAACATGCAAGGTTAGAGCCAAAAATGTTTGCAACATAAAGGAAAAAAATGAGTATTAAAATAGGAATAGCAGGACCAGTTGGAAGTGGAAAAACCTCCATAATAGAATTATTAACAAATATATTAAGCAAAGAGTATAAGATTGGAATTGTAACAAATGACATATATACATTAGAGGATGCAAATTATTTAAAAAGTAAATTCAAAGATAGTAGTGAAATGATACTTGGTGTAGAAACTGGTGGTTGCCCTCATACCGCTATAAGAGATGACATTTCGATGAATGAAAAAGCTTGCAGAGAATTAGAGTTAAAATTTAATCCAGATATAATATTTGTAGAAAGTGGTGGGGATAATCTCTCAGCTACCTTCTCGTATGAATTAGTAGACTATTATATGTATGTGATCGATGTCGCACAAGGAGGTGACATACCTAGAAAAAAAGGTGCAGGCTTACTCTTTTGTGATCTATTAGTTGTTAACAAAACTGATCTTGCTCCTTATGTAGATGTGGATCTAAAACTTATGGAAAAAGATGTCAAAGAAAATAGAAAAAATAAACCAGCAATTTTTATCAGCAACAAAGATAAAAAAAGTTTTTTAAAATTAAAAGAGTGGATACTGGCCCTTATGTAAAAGAGAGTTTTATTTTATAGCTTTATAATATCTGTATTTTTTCAACTAAAACTTTTTTCAATTTCCCATACAAAAATAGTTAAATGTTCGCAATTTCCAAACTCCTCCCAATATTAGGCTGTATTTTGCAGCAACTCTTCACGCTTAATCATCACAAGTTCCAGCTTTTGTGGTTGAATATAGCTACGCTCCACCTCCCATTCTTCAGTATATTCCATCAGATAAGACGTAAGTAGTCCCCCTGAAAAAACTAAAAAGCCCCAAGAACAGGCACTTTGGAAGCGATAAAAGGGTATAATTTCAACCAATAAACTTACAAATCCGGATCGATTCTCGGTCGAAATAGGTGAGAAAATTGCTTCGAAATTCCTCTAAAAAACATCAACCCAACCTTTTTCATTCCTAGTTGCGAGATATGCTTGAGCTTTTAGAGCCAAAAGAGGAAGAGATGATTCTCGATATTGGTTCAGGGTCAGTCGCCACCTTAAATAAAACACAACAATGATACCAAAAGTAACAAAAACTAGTCTAAACTATTCCATAGTTTCTACCTCTAAAGTATCTACTATTTTAACATATTTAGCATCATTCTTATACAGAGAATGAGCGACAATTATTATCTTTCTCTATAATACCCCAAAAAATAAGACAAATTTAAATTTATAACAGTACAATAAACAAAGCAACAATAAAAGGACAGAAGATGGCAAAAAAGAGAAAAGTTTATACAGCAGAATTCAAAGCTAAAATGGTT
>JALSKH010000033.1 GCA_026988975.1 Campylobacteraceae bacterium | reverse complement strand
CAAATTGGGGTGAAATTATCTCACAATTATCTATTATATTTGAAGATAGACTTAATGGATTTATAAGATAATATTATGTATAATAACACTTATAAAAGTTGCTTACACAAAATTCTGGGCAGTCTCACTTTATCCAAAATCAAGTTTACATGTACTTTCAAATCGTAGTACTCTCCCATGTATGATAGTGGGATGTCGCTGTTTTTTTCTATCTCATTTAGTAGGATTTTTAACTCTTTTTTTATTTGCTCTAGCTCTTGTGTATCTGCATTTTCTATCCTGTCGTCAAATTTTCTTAAGATTTTGTACCATTTGTATATCTTGGATCTTATTCGCCATCTGTATAGTGGAAAAAAACCTTTTAAAAGTGGAAGTAGCATGATTAGAAGTGGCAAAATCATCACAATCATTCTGTCTATGGTGCTTGCTATCCAGAAAGGAAATATTTTTTGTAAAAAACTATCACCTTTTTTTAGGTAGATTTGTGCATCTTCGCTCATAGGGATTTGGGTATATTTTTCTGTTGGAAATTCGCCCCTACTTGAAAAGATAGATGCCTTAGAGTGAACTTTTTTGGCAGCTCTTAGGATGAGTCTTATGAGATCAGGATGCAAATCTCTCCTTGCCACGAGCGTAGCAGTAGTGCCAAGAAGTGTTATGTCGTGGTTTGGTATATTTTTTTCGAGGCTTATGACTCCCTCTCCAAGCACTAAAGGAGATAGATAGTTAAATCTTTTGCTATACGCTTTGGCTCTTTTGAAGCTAAAGAGTTTTATATCTTTGTTGTACAGTAGCTTTTTTACTTTCGATGAAGTTGCAGAAATGACCATAAAAAGGGCATCTATACTGCCATTTTTGAGTGCATTTTCAGCATTTTCTCCGTTTAAATTTACAAAATTTGTGTTTGAACTATCTATGCGATTTTGTTTTAGCAAGACTTTAGCCAAAGCTCTAGTGCCACTCCCTTTACCTCCGATATATAGCCTTTTCCCTCTAAGTTGATATAGATATTTGATATCAAGCTTTTTGGAGTAAAATATCCACAACGGCTCAAAATAGATGCTTCCAAGCGACATGAGATTTTTCATATCCTCTTTTTTTGCAGTGCCGCCTTGCACAAAAGCTACATCTACCTCTTTTTTCTCTAACATCTTTAGTGCCGCGACAGAACCAGCTGAAGGTATGACTTGCAGGTCAAATTTATCTTTTTTTAGGATTTTGTGGTATATTGTTCCATACTTATAGTACGAACCATCAGCTTTGCCTGTGGCGATTTTCAAAGTTTTTGGAGGCGGAGGCGTGATAAATTGGTAAGAGACAATTCCTACGATTAAAATCGCCAAAAATGAACCAAATCCTATCTTGCACCATTCGCATTTCATTTTGTACTCCTTTTAGCATAAAAATTTTTCTTGAACTCTTGAAATCTATTTTGCATTATAGCCTCTCTTGCCTCTTTCATCAAGTTTAGGTAGTAGTGGAGATTGTGAAGCGATGCGAGTCTAAAATATGTCAACTCTCTCGCCCTAAATAGATGGTTTAGATAGCCTCTACTATAGTTTCTACATGTAGAGCAACCACACTCCTTGTCTAGTGGAGCGTCATCTAGTTTGTATCTTGCTGATTTTATATTTATCTTGCCAAAAGATGTAAAAAGTGTGCCGTTTCTTGCGTTTCTTGTGGGCATCACACAATCAAACATATCCACACCTCGTTCTATATTTTCCACCAAATCTTCTGGTGTTCCTACGCCCATGAGATACCTTGGTTTGTTTTCAGGCATAAACTCGGTCGTAAATTCTACAGTATCGTACATTTGCTGATTTGCTTCACCTACGCTTAGCCCTCCTATGGCAAAACCATCATAATCCTCTAGCGAACAAAGCTCATTTGCAGAGATTTTCCTTCCCTCTTTGTCTGTTCCACCTTGGATAATCGCAAAGATGTTTTGCTCTACGCCTATCCCCTTTTGTTTTTGACTCATATGGTACTCTATCGCCTCTTTTGCCCAAGCAGTCGTTCTTTTTATAGAGAGTTCGATTCTCTGCTTAGAAGCAGGAAGCGCAACCAAATCATCCAAAATCATCATGATGTCAGAGTTGAGATTGTACTCGATATCCAAAACTTTTTTAGGTGTAAAGTAGTGCATAGAGCCATCTATGTGGGATTTGAATTTTATACCTTTTTCGTCAGGTTTTGAGTTTTTACTTAGGCTAAATGCTTGAAATCCACCGCTATCGGTCAAAAAACTGTTTGGAAATTTTGTGAAGCCATGAAGCCCTCCAAAATCTCTCACAACCTCATCACCTGGTCTAAGATAAAGGTGGTAGGTATTGCCTAGGATGATTTTTGCATCAAGCAATTCAACCAAATCTTTTGCATCTAAACTTTTCACACTCCCAACCGTGCCAACTGGCATAAAAATAGGAGTTTGTATAGTGCTGTGAGCAGTTTGTAAGGTGCATGCTCTTGCGTTTTTGTCTCTATTATCTATTTGAAATCTCATCTTTGCTATAATATCCTTGTTATAGACTTCTTAAAAAAGCTATTTCGTGAGGCTCAGACCAACGGGAGGATTTGCCTCTAAGAAATAGCTTTTTTAAGAAGTCTAATATATATGGAGTATAAATGAAAAAAATCCTCATACTTGCTGATGGTATTTTAGCGAAATATTTTTTAGAAAGAGTTGTATCTAGCCAAGATGGCGACAATCACTATAGTATCGTCTATTATAGAGATGAAACTCTGCTTGAAGCAAGACCTGAAAATTTTACTTTTTATGATTTTGATCCTACAAGCTTCGATAAACTCTCAACTCTGTTTAGTGATGAGTTTTATCAAGTGATGATAGTGATGTCAAGCAAGATTGATGCTGTTGCATCTTATGAAAATATCAGAAAAATTGACAAAGATGTGCAAATAGTCATGCTAGATGCTTGGGGTTTGGATTTTGAAGATGCACGAATGTATCTGCTTGATGCTAGCCAGTTACTGGCTTCTCGTTTGGTGGATTATCTTCCCGATATGCCAGTCATAGCACAAAATATTGGCTTAGGCAAGGGTGAGATTATGGAGATAAGAGTGCCGTCAGGAAGCTCCTATGCATACAGACATCTTGGAAATATAGTGCAAAAACAGTGGAGAGTAGCTGCGATTTACAGAGGAAACAGGCTGACACTTCCTAGAGACTCTTTGATGATACAGCCAAATGATTTGCTTTTGAGTGTTGGAGATCCAAATGTTTTAAAAAGTGTATATAAAAGTGTCAGAGTTGAAGTAGGGCAGTTTCCTCACCCTTTTGGACAGGTTCTATACTGTTTGATAGATATGTTAAATATGAGTGAATATGAGATAGAAAAAGTGCTAAATGACTCTATGTTGTTGCACTCAAAGATCAACTCCAAGAGGCTACATGTAAAGGTCATCAATCCCACCTACTCTAAGCTTTTTGAGAAGATAAAGGGATATGTGAGTAAAAATATTGATGTTTGGGTTGATTATTTTAAAACTGATGCTAAGATAGTGATGAGTGAAGATGTTGCTTCTCATGATATCGGCTTGATTGTTGTGCAAAATAGCTTTTTTCAAAAACATACAAAGAGGTTGTTTGAGTTAAAAAAGCCTATATTTAAGATAGGAGAGTATGGCTTTGGGGGTTTAAAGGAGACCGTGATTTTAAGCGGTGACAATGAAGATATAGAGAGAGAATCATCGGTTATATTTGACCTCTCTTTGCAGTTGGATTTGAAGATAAAATTTTACAATTTCAATCCTGATGACAAAGAATCAGGAGATGAAATCATAGAGCATTTTAAAAATATCTCAAAAATTTTCAACAAAAGTGTCGAGATTATAGATTCAAAAACAAATCCACTGATAAAACTAAAAGGGAAAAAAGATATACTACAGTTTGTACCCTTCAGTAAAGATATACAGAGTTCAAACATACTATCAATATTTTCAACAAATATGGAGAAGCTATATTTTAAATTATCAAAAAGTTATCAGGTTTTTATACCAGTAACAGCAAAGGAAAAATTATAATGCAAGTAAACATAGAGTTAGATCAAAGCGTAGATAGAAGCTATAAGGTTTTGATTGATGAGTTGGTGGGGTTGGAGTTTGATACTAAGGTTGTTATCGTTACAAATCCTACTGTTGCTAAGTTTCATCTTGATGAAGTGAAATCTCTTGTGAAGGCTACTAAACTTGATGTTATAACTATACCAGATGGAGAGAAGTATAAAAATCTTGAAACTATAGAGTTTATATTGGGCGAGTGTTTTAAGCTTAGATTGGATCGCAAATCCCTGCTTATCGCGCTTGGTGGTGGTGTGATCGGAGATATGACGGGCTTTGTGGCTTCCGTATTTCAAAGAGGGATAAAATTTATACAAATTCCGACTACTTTGCTAGCTCAAGTAGATGCAAGTGTTGGTGGAAAGACGGGGGTAAATTCAAAATATGGCAAAAACCTCATAGGCTCTTTTTGGCAACCAAACGGAGTCTATTGTGAGACAAAGTTTTTAAAGACACTTCCTAGCAGAGAGTTTAGTGCAGGTGTGGCTGAAATCGTAAAAATGGCAGTAACATTTGATAGAGATTTTTTTGAGTGGCTGGAAAATCACGACATAAGAGATGAGGAAAATCTCAAAATTGCCATAGCAAAAAGTATAAAAACAAAAGCAAGAGTTGTCTCGCTTGATGAGAGGGAAGCTGGAGTTAGAGCGGTTTTAAATTATGGACACACTTTTGCCCATGTAGTTGAAAACGAGACAGAGTATAAAAAGTATCTGCACGGAGAGGCAGTATCTATCGGTATAGTGATGGCAAATGAGTTGGCTCTGAGGCTTGGACTTTTGAGCAAAGAGGAGGAGATAAGAGTCAAATATCTTTTGCAAAAGTATGATTTGCCTATAGATTATGAAGTGAACTCAGCCGAGGATTTTTATGAGCATTTTTTCTTGGACAAAAAGAGTCATAATGATATGATTAAGTTTATATTGCCCGATTCAATCGGCGGTTACAAGATGATAGACAACATAGATAGAAGTTTGGTTTTAGAGGTGTTAAAAGATTTTGAGTAAAAAAAAGGTATATTTTAAGACATTTGGTTGCAGAACAAATATATATGACACGCAAATTATGATGCAAAATCTCAGCAGAGATGATTTTGAGCTAGTCAAAGATGAAGATAGTGCGGATATAGTGGTGGTAAACTCCTGTACCGTGACAAATGGTGCAGATGTGAGCGCTAGAGGTTATATAAACGGACTAAACCGTAAAGACAAAAAAGTTTTTGTTGGAGGTTGTGGGGCTCTTAGCAAGGGAGAAGAACTCTTCAAAAATGGTAAAGTTTTTGGAGTTTTTGGGCACTCTGAAAAGGAGAATTTGAACAGACTGCTAAAATCAAAAGAGAAGTTTGTCCAAATAGGAGATTTGAAGTCACTAGATAAAAGCATAGTTGAAGAGTATCTAGGCAAAAGCAAGGCATTTATCAAGATTCAAGAGGGTTGCAACTTTAGATGTAGTTACTGTATCATTCCCTATGTCAGAGGAGATGCGAGGAGTCAGGATGAAGCTTTGATTTTGGAGCAGATAAGCAAGCTTGCTAGCCATGGATTTGGCGAGTTTGTATTGACAGGTACAAATATCGGAAGTTATGGCAAAGACAAAGGAAGCTCTCTAGGGGGTTTACTCCAAAAGATAGGCAAGATTCAAGGTGTGCGAAGAGTGCGACTAGGAAGCATAGAACCAGTGCAGATAGATGAGAGTTTTAGAGAAGTTTTGGGCGAGCCTTGGCTAGAGAGGCATCTTCACATCGCACTTCAACATACAAATGAGCAGATGCTTAAAATCATGAAAAGACGAAACCATTTGAAAAGTGATTTGGAACTTTTTCATGAGCTGCATGCTCTAGGATATGCACTAGGAACGGACTTTATAGTCGGACATCCGGGCGAGAGCGAAGAGATTTGGAGAGATGCTATAAAATGGGTCAAAGAGTTTCCATTGACGCATATACACGCTTTTAGATACTCAAAACGAGATGGAACACCATCAGCAAAACTGAAAAACAGTGTAAATGGTGAAGTCAGTAAAGCCAGACTCAAAGAGTTACAAAGTATAGTGCAAGAGAAAAATTTTGAATTTAGAGCAAGAAACAGAGTCTCTTTGGAGATTTTAGTGGAAGAGAAAAAAGATGGTTTTTATATAGGATATGATCAGTTTTATAACAAAATTCAGATAGACTCAAACACAGATATAACAAAAGAGTGGGTACAAATAGGAGATTATGATGTTCAAAGAAGCGGCAACAAAGCTAAATTTTAAATCCAAAAAGTTGATGATTTCACTGATGGCATTTTGTGTCATAGTTATAATGCTACTTTTTGGTTATGTTAAAAACCAACCAACCCCCATAAATCTGAGCTACTATGAGCAGTTGCTAAAAACAGGAGCCATTACAAAGGCTCGCATAGATCAAAATGAAGTGATATTGGAGACAGCCAATGGTGCTTTTGTCATAGCCAAAGATGGCATTGAGATAAAAAGATTGTTAAAGAGTGTACCTATCGAGATATCCGGCGATTCTGTGCTTATAGATGATATCACTACTTTGGTTTTTATGACTGTTTTGTTCTTGGTTTTGCTTCTAGTAGCGAAAAAGAGACGAGATAAAGAACTGGAAAATATAGAACAAAATGAGCAAAAGGCGTTTTCACTAGATGGAATTTCATCTTTTGATATCCAGCCAGCACTCTCAAAGATAAAATTCAGCGATGTAGCAGGCATCAAAGAGGTAAAAGAGGAACTCGAAGAGATAGTTGACTTTTTAAAATACCCCATGAAGTACAAACAGTATGGCATATCATTGCCAAAAGGAGTTTTGCTTATAGGACCTCCAGGTGTCGGCAAAACTCTCATAGCAAAAGCAGTGGCAGGAGAGGCAAGTGTACCGTTTTTTTATCAAAGTGGAGCTAGTTTTGTGCAGATTTATGTAGGTATGGGAGCAAAAAGAGTTAGGGAGTTATTTTCACATGCAAAAGCTTATGCTCCGTCGATCATATTTATAGATGAGATAGATGCCGTTGGAAAAGCAAGGGGTGGCATGAGGAATGATGAACGAGAATCAACACTAAATCAGCTATTAACTGAGATGGATGGTTTTGAAGATAGTAGTGGAGTCATCGTCATAGGAGCTACAAATAAGATAGACATCATAGATGAAGCTCTGCTTCGCTCAGGCAGATTTGACAGACGAGTTTTCATACCATTGCCTGATTTGCAAGATAGAGCCGAAATCCTTAGAGTCTATCTAAAAGATAAGCCAACAGATGCAAGCGTGGAAGAGGTGGCAAAGATGAGTGTCGGTTTCTCAGGAGCAGCGCTCTCAACTCTAGTAAATGAGGCAGCGATAAATGCACTAAGAAGAGAGAGCAAAATCATAGAGACAGAGGATTTTCTAGCAGTTCGCACAAAGGTGTTGCTCGGAAAGAGAAAAGTTTTGAGTTTTAGTGATGAAGAGAAGAGGATACAATCAGTATATCAAGGAGCAAAGGCACTCTGTGCGTATTGGTTTGAGGTGGATTTTGAGAAGATAACCATTGTAAGCGACAGGCTAAAAGATATGGAAAAAGAGATAGAGTCAAGAACAAGTATGCTCTCAAAGATAAAAGTCTATCTAAGCGGAGTTGTGGCTACAAAAATCAAATATAATGAAAAATTTACCAACTCCACCTTGGATCTGAAAAGAGCTACGACTCTAGCACAAAGCATGGTAGAAAACTATGGTATGGGCGAGAGTATGTTGCCAGCACAGATGGATATACAGACTATTTTAAGTGAAGCTTACGATGAGGTGGAGAAGTTTTTACTCGGTATGGAGAAGCCATTAGATATGATTTCGCAGATATTGTACACAAAAGAGAGTATAAGCAAAGAGGAGATGGGGCGATTGATGCATGAACTATTTTAGCGGATTTTGTTTTAAAAACGAGCAAGAACTCTTCAAAGAGTGGATATACAGGGGAGATTTTTGCGTAGCAGGCTTTAGCTATGGAGCTATAAAAGCTTTTGAGTTTGCCTCTACATGCAGAGATAGGGTAGATAAGCTTCAACTTTTTTCGCCAGCCTTTTTTCAGGACAGGAGCGATAAATTTAGAAGATTGCAACAGATATATTTTGAAAAAGATAGTCAAAAATATATAGAAAATTTTTTACAAAATGTAAAATACCCAAAAGATATAGATATATCCAAATATATAAAAAAAGGCACTATAGACGAGCTAAATGAACTTTTAAACTACAAATGGGAAGAGGAAAAGATCAAAAAGCTTACAAAAAAAGGTACAAATATAGAGATCTATCTAGGCGAAAAAGATAAAATCATAAACAGCAGCGGAGTTTTAGATTTTTTCAAACCATACGCAGATATTTACTATATAAAAAGAGCAGGGCATTTATTAACTGACCTTACGCACTATAAGCACACCTAGGCAGAATGATAAAGCACCATCTGCTTCGTTAGTATAGCTTCATAGTAGTATAACCACAATGAAGCTATACTTCCTTGCATTAGAGTGCAACTTTTATCACCTAGGTGTGTTTATAGTGCATAAGGTCAGTTATTAACCATATGATACCTCTTTTTTTAAGGCATTTTGAACAAAAGCATTAAGAGAAATTCCACTTTTTAGTGCTTCTTTGTATATCTTTTTGTGTAATTTTGGTTCTATTCTGACATTAAATACGCCTTTATAACTTTTTTGAGGTTCTCTGTTAAGGGCTCTACATGTAGCGATATATTCATCAACCGCATTTTTGAAGTTGTTTTCAAGTTCTTGCGCATCTGTAGCTTCAAATGTTACTAAATCATCTATCATCTCTATCTTTCCAAAAAAGCATTTATCCTCTGATGAATATTCGACTGAGCCGATATAGCCTTTGTATTCAATGACACTAGCCATGACATATCTCCTTTATCTTTTGTTGTATCTGTTTTACAAGATAAACTTTTAACACATTTGATGGATGTGGTTTGTGTAAATTTATCATTATATCTTTGTTGCTATTGTAAAATTTCACCGCTGAACCGTAGCCTTCTATCTTCTTAAAACCACATGAACACAAAAGCGTTTCTAGTTCACTAAATGTTAAATTTTTCAAAGGTGGAATGATTAAAAACTTTTTCATCAATTTATCTTTTTTACTCATATAAAATGATACCATAATTTAGTTGCAAAATCAAATTTTTTTAAAATTTGTGTTATAATTACCTTTTTATAGGAATTTTGAATATGGTTAAAAAATTTATAATAGTTTTTTCTTTTTGTTGTCTCTCTTTGTCGGCCTCTGTTATCAATATTGCGGTGGCTGCAAATGTCAGTTATGCACTAAATGATCTTAAGAGTGAATTTCATAAAATTTACCCTGACATTAAGGTTCAAGTTACGCTAGGAAGCAGTGGAAAATTGACAGCCCAAATCAAAAATGGAGCACCTTATGAGCTTTTTATGGCTGCAAATATGAAGTATCCTAACGCTTTATATGCCAAGGGATTGGCTACCACTAAGCCAGTTGTTTATGCAAAAGGCTCTCTCGCTATGCTTAGCACTAGAAGTCAGGATTTTGCAAAAGGCATAGCGATAACAACGATGCCAAATATCAAAAAGATAGCCATAGCAAATCCAAATACTGCACCTTATGGAAAAGCAGCAAAAGAGGCACTAAAAAATGCAAGTTTATATACTCTCGTAAAATACAAGTTGGTTTATGCAGAGTCAGTTTCAGGAGCAGTTGCATACACTGTAAATGCGACTGATTTGGGTTTTGTTGCAAAATCATCTCTGTTTAGCCCTAGGATGAAGAGATTTAAAAAAGGTGTAAATTGGATGGAAGTCGATCCAAAACTATACACACCGATAAAACAGGGAATTGTCATCTTGAAAAATGCAAAAAACAGTCGTGCTATCAAGGCATTTTATGATTTTATCTTAAGCAAAAAGGCAAAGAGAATATTTAAATCATATGGTTATGTTTTATGAGTGAAATCATCGCAAAAGTTATAGAGATAAAAAATCACGAGAGCCTTCATATCGTAAAATTTGGACTTTTTGAAGATGAACTTAGCATGATGAGTCTGGAGTTACCAAATCTAAAAGTAGGCATGAAAGTAGTTTTGGGTGTAAAACCGATAAATATAATAATAGCAAAAAATTTAAAAGGTCATATAAGTTTTTCAAATAGATTAAATATGAAAATCATAAATATAGATGTAGGCGAATTGTTATGCAGTGTAAGGCTTCTTTACAATGATATAGAGCTTGAAAGCATCATGACTAGAGATATATTTGAAGAGATGAAGTTGAAGATTGACGATGTTGTGACTGCTTTTATCAAAGCTAGTGAACTCTCTATTAAAAAGATTTTAGATGCTTGAATCATTTGACTTTACACCCTTTATACTCTCTTTTAAACTAGCTTTCATAGTGACAATTATACTCTTCTTACTCTGTTTACCACTCTCGTGGTATCTATCTCAAACCAGCTCAAAGTTTAAACCTTTTTTGGAGACGATTACGGCTCTTCCTATCGTCTTGCCGCCCTCTGTTTTGGGGTTTTATATATTGTGGGCATTGTCTCA
Source organism: Campylobacteraceae bacterium (assembly GCA_026988975.1). Taxonomy (GTDB): domain Bacteria; phylum Campylobacterota; class Campylobacteria; order Campylobacterales; family Sulfurospirillaceae; genus JAADIZ01. The sequence goes on along the minus strand of JALSKH010000033.1, from coordinate 14,042 downwards.
AAATTCTCCCATTGGTGCATTTTTTCAAGACTATTTTGATACCTCTTTAGTCTTTAACTTTAAAGGTTTGGTAATAGCAAGTTGTCTATATTCGCTTCCATTTATGGTGCAACCTCTTCAGAGTGGATTTGAGAGTTTAGATGCTCGCATGTTAGAGGCTTCATATATAAGTGGCAAGAGTAGGTTTGAGACTCTTCTAAGAGTTGCTTTGCCAAATATCAAACCAGCACTCCTAACCTCCATAATAGTCACTTTTGCCCATACAGTCGGTGAATTTGGCGTAGTTCTCATGGTGGGTGGCAGCATACCAAATGAGACAAAAGTGGCTTCAGTGGCGATTTATGAAATGGTGGAGACTATGGATTATAAAAATGCTCATATATATAGTGCTTTTATGTTAGGCATCAGTTTTTCAGTTCTTTTTAGTGTCTATCTCTTCAATAAAAAGCATAGAGTTGGTCTAAGATGATAGATATAGATATAAAAAAAGAGATAAATCCAAATCTAACTTTAGAGTTAAAACTGCAGATAAAAGAGGGAGAGTTTTTAGCTATAACAGGAAAAAGTGGAGCAGGAAAGACTACATTTTTGCGTTTGTTGGCAGGCTTAGAGAGGGCAAAAGGTAAGATAAGAGTCGGTAGTGATATATGGCTAGATAACTCTACATGTAGAGCTCCTCAAAAAAGAGAGATAGGCTTTGTTTTTCAAGAGTATGCTCTTTTTTCAAATATGAGCGTAAAACAAAATCTTCTGTATGTGACCAAAGATATCAAACTATGTCAGGAACTTTTAGAGCTTAGTGGCTTAGAGCATCTTCAAGATAGATTGCCTCACACACTAAGTGGTGGGCAGAAGCAGAGAGTCAGTCTATGTAGAGCGATGATGAAGCGACCAAAACTGCTCCTTTTGGACGAACCTCTCTCGGCACTTGATGCGGAAATGAGACAAAAACTTCAGCAGGAGATTTTGACTCTGCATAAAAAGTTTGGAACAACAACGCTGATGGTAAGTCACGATGTAAGTGAAATATATAAACTAGCAAACCGTGTGATGGTTTTTCAAAATGGAAAAATCATAAAAGATGGCACTCCAAAAAGTGTACTTCTCAAAACCAGCGGTTCTCAAAAATTTTCATTTGAAGGAGAGATTTTAGACATCCAAAAGGTAGATGTCATCTTTGTAGCTATAGTCTCCATAGGGCAACAATTAGCCGAGATAGTCATCAGTCAAGAAGAGGCAAAAAACCTAAAAATAGGCTCAACCGTAAGAGTAAGCACAAAAGCATTTGCCCCGATAATAAGTATATAAAAGTTAGTTTTTAGACAAACAGTACCCTACACTCCATAGCACCATGAGCTCCGATGACTAGGGCTTGTTCTATATCGGCTGTTTTTGATGGTCCGCTTATGAAGAGTCCGAAGCCGCTTTTTTCAAATTTTATCTTTTTGTATGCTTCGTGCATAGTGTTGACTATGTTGTTTTTTTCTATGATTATCAGAAGTTTTTTTGCTATGAAGTAGATGGCTCTGTTGGTATTGTCACTCTCTTTTACCCAAACTGCTCCATTTTCTGCTACTGCAAATTCGCCTTTTATGATGGCTAGATCTATATCTTTTAGTGCATGAGGGTCGTCGATGTCATTTGGTTTTATGTGAGTAATATTTAAGTCCAAATTTGTGCCGATTAAGCCTAAATCGTCATAATTTTTTTCTATAAACTCCTCTATGGAGCTATCATTTTCCAGCCAAGAGGCAACTCCTCCGACTGATTTTAGAGTTTGGGAAAATTTTTCATCTTTATCTTCGTACTCTACATGTAGGATGTCTATATTTGGGAGTTTAGTTATATTTGGTCTGTTTGCATTTTTTATGTTTGCAAGTATCGTCTCTTTTGAATTCATCTTTTCCTCTTTTTGTAGAGTTCTTTGAAGCTGTTTTTAGGAAATTTCGGAAGCTCTCTGTTTTTGCCCCATATATTGTACTTTGAGTAAACTATACTTCTTGGAAGTAAGGGCATTACTACTCTGGCTATTTTTCCACCTATATCCATCAAAAGCGGGTGTTGCATAAAAAAGGTCGCGATTTTTAGGGCTTGAAGTTTCTTTTTGTCGAGCAAGCCAAGATCAACAACATCTTGTCTGTGCAGATATAGCTGTTCATGCAAGTCAACTTTAACAGGACAGACATTTGTGCAACTCGCACACAAACTACAGGCAAATGGAAGAGTAAAATTTCTCTTTATATCATGACTTGCCCCAAGAGTTGAGCCTATCGGTCCGGGAATCGTATATCCATAGCTATAGCCCCCACTTCTTCGATATATCGGACATGTGTTTATGCAAGCTCCACATCTTATGCATTGTAGGGATTTCAGATATTTTTTGTTCGCTAGTATCTTGCTTCTGCCGTTATCGACTATGACTATATGCATCTCCCCATCTCTTTGAGGTTCGTGATAGTGTGTGGTATATGTGGTTACGGGTTGTCCTGTTGCGCTTCGGGCTAAAACTCTAGTAAATATAGCCAAATCCTCAAGCCTAGGTATGATCTTCTCTATCCCCATACAAGCGATATGTAGCTTTGGCAAACTAGCTCCCAAATCGGCATTTCCCTCATTTGTGCAAACCACTATACCGCCAGTCTCGCTTATGGCAAAGTTTACTCCAGTAAGAGATGCGTCAGAGCCTAAAAATTTTTCCCTTAGATGCTCTCTCGCGGCTCTTGTGAGATATGTTGGGTCGCTATTGTCTTTTTGGGTGTGTAAAAACTCTTCAAAAGTTTTGCCGACATCCTCTTTTTTTAGATGAATTGCAGGTAAAACTATGTGAGATGGTGCCTCATGCCTCAGTTGGACTATTCTCTCGCCCAAGTCAGTATCTACGACTTCTATGCCATTTTTCTCTAAAAATGGATTTAGATGGCACTCTTCGGTTAGCATTGACTTGCTTTTTACGAGCTTGCTTGCATCGTGTTTTTGTAAGATATCCAGAACTATTTTGTTATGCTCATCCGCATCTTTTGCCCAGTGAACTTCTATGCCATTTTCTCTAGTATTTCGCTCAAACTCTTCTAGGTAAAATGCCAGATTTTCAAGAGTATGAGTTTTGATCTTGTCTGCACACTCTCTTAACTCTTCCCACTCGTCAAGTGAGTGAGTTTGAACATCTCTCTTTTCTCTGACAAACCAAAGAGCCTTATCGTGCCAATGCATCCTCTTCGTGTCTGATGCAAATTTTTGAGCTAAGCGCGGATGTCCTAATTCACTCATTTTAGACCCCTTGCTAAAATCTGTGCTATATATATCGTCTGAATCGGAAGTTTTTCTCGTTCTATTATGCCTTGCATGTGCATAAGACAAGACATATCGACTCCTGTTATATATTCACTTCCTGAGCGGATATGGTCTGCGACTCTGTCTCTTCCCATGGCTATGCTCATGGCTTCTTCGGTCACGGCAAAAGTGCCACCAAACCCACAACATTCGTCATTTCGTTGCAGAGTTGCAAATGATATGCCATCAACCATCTCTAATATATCTTTGATCTTTGAAAATGGAGTTACACTTTTTTCACTCATACTAGCAAGCCCTAGTTCTCTGTGAGCATGGCAAGAGTTGTGTATGCTAACCTTGTGAGGAAAACTTACATGTAGGGAGTCTGGCTTGATGATGTCGTGTATAAACTCTATGAGTTCAAAAGTGTTATTTTTTATATGTTCAAATCCATCCATCCCCTCTAAAAACTGAGCATAGTTGTATCTGACCATACTAACACAACTCCCACTAGGAGCTACGATATAGTCATATTTTTTAAATATCTGCAAAAATCTTTTAGCTAGTATCGACGCTTCATGTGCACACCCTGTATTTGCCTGAGGTTGTCCACAACATGTCTGCTCCATTGGGTACTCTACATCCAACCCAAAACTCTCTAAAATCTTAAGCGTATCCATAGATGCTTGAGGATAGAGTTCATTCATAAAACAGGGAATAAAAAGACCAATTTTCATTTTTTATTTCTCCTTGGTAGGGAAAATTTTAACAAAGATGTATAAGATATGTATGATAATTATTATCCCAATAGCGATTGCAAAAAATACTCTATGATTAAAGTGCCTATTGTCAAAGAGAGGACAACAAACAGAACTACTAAAGTTTTTTTTATCATCTTTGAGTAAAGGCAAGTTTTAGTGCCAAGAGTCCAAAGACTGTACCGGCTATTTTGTTTAGTATCGCTTCTCCGTTTTTTGTTTTGTTGAACCATGAGCCTATCTTTGAGGCTAGAAGACTGATGGAGCTAAAGACTACAAGTGCACAAAGTATAAATATAAATCCAAGCAGAAAAATCTGCAGAGTAAAATCGCCATTTTTTGGATCTGCAAATTGTGGTAAAAATGCCAAGAAAAAGATAGATACTTTTGGATTTGTTATGTTCATAAATATACCTCTTTTATAGAGTTTTGCATAACTCAACTCTTTTTTATTTGCTTTAAGATGTCTAGGACTTGAGTGTTTAAATGACAAATAAGCAAGATATAGAAGATATGAGGCACCTATGTATTTTAGTATATCGAAGGCTAATTGTGAAGTTTGAAAAATAGCAGCGACACCAAGAGCAACAGCAGTAGTATGCACTATAAGCCCAGTACACAAACCCAAAGTTACAAAAATCCCAGGCTTTGCACCCTTGCTCATAGATTGAGTCAAGACAAACAAATTGTCAGGTCCAGGAGCCAAAGCCAACAAGGTAGAAGCCGTTATAAACAGTAAAAGTGTGTCAAGTGAAATCAATATTTTCCTTTTGTTTAATTATATTCTTGTATAATAACACAATTATTATTATTAGGATTTTAAATGTCGAGAATGAGCAGTGCTGAGGCACTTGATTTGATCAAAAATGCTGACTTAAATGAGCTTGGGCGGATGGCGACGAAACGAAAAAGAGAGTTGCATCCTAAAAAAGTTACTACATTTATAGTTGATAGAAATATAAACTATACAAATGTCTGTTGGGTGGATTGTAAGTTTTGTGCCTTTTATCGTCACGCTAACGCTGAAGATGCGTATGTTTTGAGTTTTGAAGAGATAGGCAAAAAAATTGAAGAACTTTTAGCGATAGGTGGTACTCAGATTTTGTTTCAAGGTGGAGTTCATCCGAAGCTCAAGATTGAGTGGTATGAAGATTTGGTGGAGTGGATTAGTACGAATTATCCTAGCATTACGATTCATGGTTTTTCTGCTATTGAGATTGATTATATCGCTAAAATTTCTAAGATTTCATATAAGGAAGCGCTAGAACGCCTCCACGCAAAAGGGCTTTTTTCGATTCCAGGAGCTGGAGCCGAGATACTTAGCGATAAAGTGCGAGATATAATAGCCCCAAAAAAGCTTGATACAAAAGATTGGATAGAAGTCCATAGGCAAGCTCATAAAATAGGCATCAAATCAACCGCAACCATGATGTTTGGTACAGTTGAGAGGGATGAAGATATAGTCGAGCATTGGGAGCATATACGAAATCTTCAAGATGAAACAGGTGGTTTTAGAGCTTATATAATGTGGAGTTTTCAATCAGCAAATACAAGGCTAAAGCAGGAGTATCCAGAACTCAAAAAGCAATCTTCAAACAGATACTTGAGGCTTCTGGCAGTGAGTAGGTTGTATCTTGATAATTTTAAAAATATCCAAAGCTCATGGGTGACTCAAGGTAGTTACATTGGGCAATTAGCACTACTTTTTGGCGCAAATGATTTAGGCTCAACCATGATGGAGGAGAATGTTGTCTCCGCCGCAGGGGTGCAAAATAAGATGAATCAAGAAGAGATGATAAAACTCATCAAAGATGTAGATGAGCATCCGGCAAAAAGAGATACGGCGTATAATATACTAGAGAGGTTTTGATGATGTTTAAGAGAATATTGATAATTTTACTATTTTTAGAGGGAGTTTTGATGAGTGCAAGTTTGAGTAGTATCGAGGTTAAAGGCGTGAGTGTGCCTGTTATTTTTGAGAAGGATTCGCACTTGCCTATCGTCTCTTTGCAGTTGGTAGAGCAGGTTAGTGGAAGTATAGAGGATGACGGAGATGCAGGTTTGGCTAGATTTACGGCGGGCATGTTAAATGAGGGAACTAAGAAGCTAGGCTCAACCGGTTTTGCAGATGAACTTGATAAAAGAGCCATAAATCTCAGTGTAAGCAATGGAGCCGAGACATTTGTTTTTGAACTCTCATCTCTCAAAGAGCAGTTTCCTTATGGGCTTTCTATGCTAAAGCAACTCTTAAATGACCCGAACTTTACAAAAGAGAGTTTTAGTAAAGTTCAGAGTCAAACTTTGGGTTATCTATCTAGTAAAAAGAGTGATTTTGACTACACGGCAAATGTAAATCTAAAAAAGCTCATATATAAAGGTACTCCGATTGAGCATCCATTTTCAGGAGATGAGCAGAGTATCAAGAAATTGACTCTTAAAAGCGTAGAGAACTTTTATAAAAATCATCTTGATTTGAGCAACCTCATCATAGTGATAGGTGGGGATATAAAAGAGGATGAGTTTAAAAAGATGATAACCCCACTTTTGCAAACTTTAAGCGTTGGCAAAAAAAGGGTGTTGCAGAAGTTCAAAGCAAATGGAGACAAAAAAGAGTTGATCGTCAAAAAAGATACCCAACAGGCATACATCTACTTTGGAGCACCTCTAAGCGTTGTGGCAGGTGATCCAGATATTTATAAGTCGAAAGTTGCCAGCTTTATACTAGGAGCAAGTGGCTTTGGAAGCAGGCTTATGGAAGAGGTTAGGGTGAAAAAAGGTTTGGCTTATTCGGTATATTCTAGAGATAGTGTTGCTAAGTCTCATAGTTCATTTACTGGCTACCTCCAGACGAAAACTACAAGTCTGAGTGAAGCTAAAAATCTAGTTATAAAAGTGATAGATGACTATGTGAAAAATGGAGCAACTGCCGATGAACTAGAACAAGCCAAAAAGTTTTTGTTAGGAAGTGAGCCTCTAAGAAATGAGACACTCTCTCAAAGATTGAATCAAGCATTTCATGAGTATTATGAGGGGTACAGACTCGGACACTCTAAAAAAGTGCTAGATGAGATAGAAAATTTGAGTCTAAAAGATTTGAATGCTTTTATCAAGAAACATAGTGAAATCACAAAATTAAGCTTCTCTATCGTCACAAAGTAAGCAAAAAAGTGGATACTCACGAGAAGCATCTTAAAAAATTAGGGGTAAATACTCTTTTGGAGTTAGCACTCTTTATCCCTAAATCATACGAAAATAGTTTTATAAATCAAAAGCCAATCTTAAACCAAAAAAACTGCATAGAAGTTGAGGTTTTAAACACTCACCGAAGTCCAAAAGCGCTTAGTATCGACTTTTTTTGCAAGACATGGAATGAAAAGATAAAAGCGGTTGTATTTAGACCTAGTGCTTACCATAGTGGAGTATTTAAGCCAAAAATTACTCTACATGTAAGGGGAAAGATAGAGTGGAATATGGGCAAGATTCAGATGATGCAACCTCAGGTTTTAAAAGAGATAAATGTCATCACTCCAAAGTATAAAACCTCCCTTCAAAATGCTTTGATGAAAAAACTGATAAAAGAGACCATAACACAACAGAGCCTACAGCAAGAGGGTTTGAGTGAAAAAGATGCTCAAAATCTATATCTTTTGCATAACCCTACGATAGAGTTTTTGCGTGATTTTGAAGAAAATGGATATAGCGATGAGATCATAGAAACTCTTAAATTTGCTGAAATCTACTCCTACCTTAAGGCTCTTAAAGGCAAGAGTATAAAATTTTTGGCAAAAAATAGATTGGACGGAGATATAAAAGAATTTATAGATAATTTGCCATTTAAACTGACAAATGATCAGCAAAAAGTCATAGGAGATATCAAAAAAGATTTTCAAAGCAAGTATGCGGCAAAAAGACTCATCATGGGCGATGTGGGATGCGGAAAGACGATGGTGATACTTAGTGCAGTTATGATGGCATATCCAAAAAGGTCAATTTTGATGGTGCCGACTACCGTGCTAGCAAATCAGATATATGACGAAGCGAAGAAGTTTTTGCCTCTACATGTAAAGATACTGAAAGTTACTCAAGCTGAGAAAAAGAGTGAAGATTTGGATGGATATGATTTTATTATAGGCACTCATGCGCTTCTTTTTAGGGATATTCCAGAAAGCGATTTGGTCATGGTGGATGAGCAGCATAGATTTGGTACAAATCAGAGGGCTAAAATCTCAAATCTCACAAAAGATGGCAAGAAGAGAGTGCATTTTTTGCAATTTTCAGCTACGCCGATTCCAAGAACTCTTAGTATGATGCACTCTAGTTTGGTAGATTTTTCATCTATAAAAGAGTTGCCGTTTAAAAAAGATATAGATACAAAAATCATAAGAAGAGAGAATTTTTTAGCTCTTTTGGAGCATATAAGCAGTGAAATCAAAAAAGGACACCAAAGCATCATAGTCTATCCGCTAGTCCAAGAGAGTGAAGTGATCGACTATCAGTCTATAGAAGAGGGCAGAGGTTTTTGGGAGAAAAAGTTTGAAAATGTTTTTGTTACTTATGGAAAAGATAAAAACAAAGAGCAGGTTTTGGAGGAGTTTAGAGACAAAGGAGATATTTTAGTCTCTACAACAGTCATAGAGGTGGGAATCTCACTGCCAAAACTCACTACTATAGTGCTTGTTGCTCCTGAAAGATTGGGTTTGGCTAGTCTTCATCAGCTTCGTGGCAGAGTGAGCAGAAATGGACTTAAGGGGTACTGTTTTTTATATACAAATCTGCAAAAGAGTGAGAGATTGGAAAAATTCACAAAGACAACAGATGGCTTTGATATAGCAGAACTTGATCTCAGATATAGAGATGGCGGAGATATGCTAAAAGGGGTTTTTCAAAGTGGAAAAAGCTTCATTTGGTTCGATATGACGGAAGATGAGGAGATATTAAAAAAAGCTAAAGCAAGATTGAGGTAAAATAGCCATAATTTAATAATAAGGATTTGAAGATGGCAAGACCAATACCAAATGCTACTAGATACAACCTAAAAGATAACGATTTTATCGTTTCAAAAACAGACTTAAAAGGTAAGATTACTTACTGTAATCAGATATTTATAGAGTTGGCAAAATACAGCGAAGACGAGCTCATCGGAGCACCTCACAATATAGTCAGGCATCCAGATATGCCACGCATCATCTATAAACTTCTATGGAGTAGAGTTCAAAGTAAAGATGAGATTTTTGCATATGTTAAAAATCTATCCAAAGATGGTGCATACTACTGGGTTTATGCAAATGTTACTGCTTCACTAGATACAAACGGCACTATCATAGGTTACTACTCTGTCAGAAGAAAACCAAATGAGGAAGCAGTGAGGATCATGGGTGATTTGTATGCTAAACTTTTAGAAGTAGAGAGTAGTGGAGGTATGGAGGCATCAGGAAGATACCTAGATGAACTTTTGAGAGACAAAGGTTTGAGTTATGATGAATTTATCGCACAGATACAAGGATAGTTAAAATGTTTGGTTCTAAAAAAAGTTACAACAGTGAATTGAAAAATCAGATTGAAAAAGTAGTTAAAGAGGCAGCAGAGGGAAATCTTGAGCATAGAGTCGTAAAGATAGATATGAGTGATCCTTTAGCAACAACAGCTTGGGCGGTAAATGACCTGCTAGACCAACTCGAAGCATACATGCGAGATGCAGATACTGCTGTGGAGTCTGCAAGCGAGGGAAAAAGTCATAGAAAGATGTATCCAGCAGGGCTTAAAGGGTTGTTTAATATCTCATCAAAAAGTATAGCCAAAGGAGTTGATGGCATCTTGGTTGCTGGAAAAGAGAAACTAAGAGCAGAGATGAGCAATAGCTTTGGAAAGTTAAATGGCGGTATCGGAGCATCATTTAAAATCCTTCAAGCAGATATGCAAGTGGTCATAGAGGTAGTCGAGAAAATCACAGAACTATCTCAAAATACGGCTAAAAATTCGGATGAAAGCCTTGATGTTACACAAAACCTAGCAGATAAGCTTAACTCTTTAATCTCTTTAATCATGAATGTTTCAGAAGCTATCAATTCACTCAGTCAAAGAACTGCAGAGATCAACTCTGTTGTTAGTCTTATCAAAGATATAGCTGACCAAACAAATCTTCTCGCACTAAATGCTGCCATAGAAGCTGCTCGCGCTGGTGAGCATGGTAGAGGTTTTGCAGTGGTTGCAGATGAAGTTAGAAAACTAGCTGAGCGAACTCAAAAAGCAACAAGTGAGATAGCCATAACCATACAAACACTCCAACAAGAGACAAATGATATACAATCAAATGCAAATGAGATAAATGATATAGCTATAACTTCAGGTAAAGATGTTGAGAATTTTCAAGATAGGTTGCAAGAGTTCAGTCACAATGCAAACGAAACTTCAACTTCGGCTAAATTTGCAGAATATAAGAGTTTTGTAACTCTGATAAAAATCGATCATATAATCTACAAAACAAATGCTTATACTTCAGTGTTGAGTGAAGAGGTTAATAGTGAAGTCATGGTAGATGGACACAACTGCCGACTTGGTAAATGGTATGATAACAAAGGAAAAGAGTTGTTTGGTTATACCAGCGCATATAAAGCCCTAGTATCTCCTCACCATGTTGTGCATGATAGTGTTATTACCAATATGAATGAGATAAATAACAATGGATTAACCAAAAATAATGCAGATGTCTACCTTGAAAACTTTAACAAAATGGAAGATGCAAGTATAAAAGTATTTAATCTTTTGGATAAGATGGTGGAAGAGAAAAGTAGAGAGGATTAAATCCTCTCTATTGGTATAGTTAGTTGTTAATATAACCCAAATTTTGCATCAGCTCTTTTATAGAGAACTCGCATTTTATCCTCTTTGTCATGGAAGATCATAAACTGTTTATCTCCCTCTTTTAACTCTTCTAAGGCTTCATCAATTTCAAGTGGTTTATAACTTTCAAGTCTCATAGGCACTATCTCATCTTCTGCAAACTCTATGGCAACTTCACCAGCTTTTGGAGCCTCTTTTTGTTTGAAGCTTGTTAGCTTGTCATGGTGTCGTCGAAGAACTTTTTTCGCTCTTTCACTTGCTAAATCGATAGCAGCATATACATCTTTGTCTTTTTGTTTTATGACTACTGTATTCATATGAGCTAAATTGATAGCAAACTCTACGCCAAAACCTTTTTTGCCATTTTTTTCATCAGCAGAAATCACACATCTTGTGGAGATAATATCTAAATTATACTTCTTAAGCGAATCAGCAGCTCCTTGTACATAGTTTTTTAGAGCATCAGTCAGCTCTATCTGTTTTCCAACGATACTTAAATTCATCTTGTTCTCCTTATTGTCCCTAAACAGGGAAGTTTTGAGTAAAAACTCATATAAAAGTATAACAAAATAAAACTTAAACAATAGGGCTACATGTAGAGGCTATGGTTTTTGGATAGTCCTTCTATGAAGGCGTATGGGCTCACTGGTTATATCATTTATAGTAGTGACAAAAGTATCTATGATGACAGTGCGATTTGAGTCTGCCGTGGCAATATCGTTTGCTAGTCTATTGCAACTTGCTGGTAAGCCATTTCCAATGTACATGATAGATACATTTATATCAAATTGGCTCTTGTAAGTCATATTGACTTGATTTAAGCAATTTACACTATAGTCATGACCGCTCATCGCTAACATAGCATACTCTGTACCACTTCGCAGTAGTAGTCCGGCTTGGTTTTTTAGATATATATCTCCTGTCTGCTTGGCACTTTGAGTAGATAAAGATATGCTAAGAGCACCTATGGTAGCGATAACAACTAAAAATATAAGTGCAGTTATAAGTGAAAATCCTCGTCTCATCAGAATACCACCCTTTCTTTACAAAATGCAAAATCATAATTTGCACTGTTGTTATTATCATGAATACAGAGTTTTATTCTGATAGTTTCACCAATTTGAACAAACCTAAAGGTACTTACATGTTGGGCTAAGACAGAGCCATTTACATCAGAGTAATTTTCACCTTCCCAAGGTTGGTAGTTATAATGCAAAGTAAGATTAAAATCTGAGCCATTTCCATCGAGAACCAATGCATAAGCACTCCAAGCTAAGTCGTATTGTTCATAAATTTCGCTAGGATAAGTTGCATTTGCATCTATAAGATGAAGTACATCATTCGTCCCCGGTGTATAATCCACTCTATAAGTATATGTGCCTCTTGTTCCGTTCCAACCATAGTGAGTTACATTATAGTCGCTTCCACCTTTGAAGATAATAGCCGGTCTTTGCAGGGGTGATGTTTGGTTTAGATCTACTGAATTATTTGATAAAGCATTTATAATGTTGTCTGTGGTATTTAATTCACTTCCTGAAGTTTTTATCTGTGTTCTATTTGTTTCGTTACTATCCAAATCTACAAATCCACTCCAGCCAGGTTTTGATATGCCTCTAAAACCTTCATTGTCTTTTCCAATCCACTCTAAAATCTGATAGTTGTTATTTGCGCTACTAAGTGAAACAAAATCGCTAAAATTTGTGTCGTTTCTTGCTATAGTGCTACCTTTTATGCGATAAGTTAATCTTTTTGCTATCTGATCCAAAACCAATTCTGTTTGTGCTTGGAGTCTATTTATGGCTCTTGTTTTTATATAGTTATCATATAGTTTTGCAATTATCTCAGCACCTATAGAAGCCACAATTCCCATGACGACTATAACCATCACAAGCTCTATCATAGTGTAAGCTTTTTTCTTAAATATCAAAAGTCTCTCCTTAGGAGTTCATTTGCACCTATATTACAAGAGTATGCACGAAAAGTCAATGTGTTTATATCTTTTCCTTGTAGTTTTATGGTTATCATCTTTATATTGCTTGTATTGGTGATATTTGTATCTAAAAATGTAAAATTTGAAGGGCTTGCTGTGTCATTTATATATCTGACGGTTGTTGTCATGTTAAAATCAAATCTATAATCCAAAACTCCTGCATTTTGAACGAGATGGATAGTTGTAGGAGTTGCCGTGCTGAAGTCATCTATATCGTCAATAGTTTCATTGCCATCTTTTCCCAGTAATGCTGTGGGGGTTGCATATGTAAGCGAAGTGAAAAATTTTCTTCTTCTGTTGCCCTTTATATGCCCAATTCTTCTCGTGCTGTTGTTATCAGGAAATCTTTTATAAGAAGCACTATCAGTATCTAAAACACCGATAGCATGATTTACACCTACAGTATGCTCATCCCAAGGGTAGGTTAGCATATCTCCTAGTTGTGTTCTTGCAGCTAGTATTGTCTCTTGTTGCAAAGCAAAAGCATTGTTGTTTTGTGTAGTTGTGAGCATCAGAGGCAGAGTCATCACTGCTATACCCATAACAACAATCGCGATAACAAGTTCGATCATAGAAGCACCATTTTTCACCAGTCAAGCCTTTTGTTTTGAAGTGTAGATACATTTAAGTCAACAGTCTTCCCAAGATTTCCTTGCCCTGCCCAAGAGCCATTTTTGTAAAACTCTACCAAGAAGTCAGTTGTATTGGCATCTGAATTGGTTAAATTGTAGACAAGCCAAGAACTAGGTGTCATAATTATTTTATCTTTATAAGGTGTGGTAGGTGCTTTGATGATTATAGCCTCTGCTCCATTTGATATATTTGCGTTATTATTTAGCTCTGATGCAGTTCCGTTGCTAAAGATATTTTTTGCATTGCTTGATTTATATTTAGTTACATTTCCATCACTATTTGTATGCAAAGTATTTACATACCAGTTTATACTATCAACACTCTCACTTCCATTTATGCCAAAGCTATTTCTTGTGCTTTTATTTTGGTCGCTATAGACTTCATAGTATATAGTAGCCAAACCGCTATTTCCCTCAAATCTATAATCAGGTGCATGGACTCTTCCATAGTAAAAAAGGTTAGTTTGGTTTAAATCTTTATTTCCAAATGTCCCATTTGTATCGGTTATATTTATATCTCTAATAGCCAATCTAAATGGATTTACTCCAACA
>JALSKH010000032.1 GCA_026988975.1 Campylobacteraceae bacterium | reverse complement strand
TTTATTTCTGATGCCAGAGCTATTTATGATGTATGTAAAACTATGTATATTACTCCATACTTTGAACTCTCAAAATCTGGGAATGGTATTCATATATGGTTTTTCTTTGTAGAAGATGTACGTGCGAGAGATGCTAGAATACTTGGAGACCTTTTGATTACTCGTGCTATGGATTTAAGCGAGGGAATAGATATGAAAAGTTATGACAGACTGTTCCCAAATCAAGACTATGTCGCATCAGATGCACTTGGAAACTTGATTGCATTACCGCTGCACTATAAGTCAAGACTAGAAGGTAAAACGGTTTTTATTGACATGGAAACAATGCAACCGTATGTAGACCCATGGAAAATATTGCGAAGTGTTAAACAAATTGCACCTCAAACTTTGATGAGTCTCATTGCTGATTATGCAAAATTAACAGAAGAAACTTCTTTGATGCCATGGGAGATCAAGCAAGAAAAGTTAGTACTTCCTAAATCTATACGTCTTATTTTATATGATGCAATCTATATTGAAAAAATGCTACTGTCAAAAACATTATTGAACTTGTTGAAACATATGGCATCATTTTATAACCCTGAATTTTTTATGCGTCAGAGACAACGCTTGTCAACATTTAAGACACCGCGGGTTGTTTCAACCTATGACATGAATGAACGTTATATTATCTTGCCACGGGGGTTATATGGAAAACTAAGTGCATTTTTTCAAAAGCATAAAATTCACGTGAGCGTTGAAGATAAAAGACTTTGCACAAAAGTACCAACGCCTAAATGTATTTTAACACTTCGAAGTGAACAGAAGAAGGCAAAAAAAGAGATAGTAAAGAGTGACTATGCGTTACTCATAGCTCCTCCAGGTTTTGGTAAAACAGCAGTTGCCTCTGCCGTGATAGCAGAACGTAAAGTCAATACATTGATATTGGTACACAAAACGGTACTTTTAGAACAATGGAGTCAAAGATTAAGTGAGTATTTTAAGATAGATATTAAAGCTATCGGTATATTAGGTAAGGGCAAGAAAAAACTCAACGGAACATTAGATATTGCCACCTTGCAGTCTTTAAAAAATAGACCTGAACTCATTGAAACATATTCACAAATCATTATTGATGAAGCACACCATATGCCTGCAGTTTCTTTTGAAATACCACTTAAAAGATTTAAAGGTAAATATGTCTTAGGTTTAAGTGCTACACCAAAACGAAAAGATGGTATGGAAGCCATTATGTATTTGCAGTGTGGAGATGTGGTACATAAAGCTATCCGAAAAAATACAATGAAACATAGTTTAAAAATGGTTAGCACACAGTATGAGACTTTTTTAGATCATTTTTCCATGATGCTTGGAGAGATTACAGAAGATGAGATACGCAATATGCAGATTATTGATGAGATTGTAAAGTTACCAGACAGAAAGATACTTGTACTAAGTGAGCGTATTGAGCATTTAAATATTTTGTGGCATATGTTAGAGGCTAAAGGACTTGATGCTGTTTTACTTTATGGTGGACTTAAAAGTAAAGAGAAGAAAATACAGTTTGAAAAGACAGAGAATGCTTCTATCATTTTTTCTACTAGTAGCTATATTGGTGAGGGCATCGACATAGGTCATCTTGATACGATACTATTTACTATGCCAATCTCTTACCCTGAAAGGATTGTCCAGTACTTGGGACGTATAGGTAGAGAAGGGCAACAATGTCTTGCTATAGATTTTGTAGATGCATCAGTGCCAATGCTCAAAAGTAGTTTCAATAAACGGATGAAGGGTTATAAGAAGATGGGGTATGTCTTAGGGTATGAACACTCTTTGTTTGATTGAAGATATGTTAATATGCTAAATGATATTAGGAGTAACAATGAAAGATGTAAAAAAGATATTTAATCAAATTCTAAAAGAACTCAGCGAAAAAGAGCTTAGAGAATTTATAAATAAGCACTGCAGAACAAATGTGATGCAAAATAAATTTTTGACACATTTTTCTCATAAGATTGAAGGTAAAGCAGAAGAGAAATTTCAGGTCTTGATAGACAATAGTATAAAAGCATGTACAGATAAAAGAGGACATTTTTTAGTAAACCCTGCAAAGACAAACAGTGCATTGAAGCCATTGTTTAAAATGCTGGAAAAAGAAAAAAATGCCTACCATAAAAAGCCATATGAATCTTACCTGTTGGCAAAACTTATTTTAGAAAACTTCGTAGAACTCTATATAGACTTTTATGAAGTGTATGATACAGATAAGCTTGATAATCTTTTCTATGAAGCATTAGAATTAATAGATGATATCTGCCAAGCATCTACCACTCCGCATGAATTTAAAGAAGAGGTAAGCAAAGAGTTGTTGGCACTCTCTATGGAAACACACTTTGACAAAAGTTCTAGTGAATATGGTTGTGATGTTGATTTGGATATTTTAAAGATTGCATCTGAGATTATAGCAGTAGATGAGAGTGCCAAACTCATGGAAATAATAAATAAAAAAATCAACAAGAAAGATAAATATGCTAGAAGAGAGTTTATAGAATTTAAATTAGAAGTATTAGAAAAATATCAAATGTATGATGCCTTAACTGAAACTATAGAAGAGAATATGGACGAAGAAAATGTGAGAGATATGGCGATAGAAAATGCCTTAAATCAGAAAAACATTGACAAAGCCATAGCATATATAGAAGAAGGCATAGAGCTATTTACGCGTCAAAATCTTAGAGGTCTTGTCTCAAAATATGAAAAGAAACTTTTAAAGGTCTACAAAAATAATCAAATGAAAGAAGAGCACCTCTCTCTTTTGTGGAGACTATATAAAGTAGATTATTCAGGTGAGTATTATGATTTTTTAGCAAAAGAGTATAGTGAAAAAGAATGGAAAAAGTATGCTGAGGCTATGATTGATGAGATTAAAACAATATATGCAAAAGGTAGATATGCTTATGATGTATCTGAAAAACTTGCTGATATTTACGTAAAAGAGAAGATGGTTGATGCACTATTTTTATTGATAAAAGAGAATGAATCTTTCGAGTATTTAAAAAAGTATGGCAGGCTCTGTAGAGAAAAATACTCTGCGGAAATACTGGCTATGTATGAAGTGTTTCTTTTACGAAGTTTTAAGCATAAGGGAACGCGAAAAGAGTATGCACAGTATGCAAACCTTATTCACAATCTGGTCACTGTATTTGATGGCGGAGAAGAGATGGCAAGAAAAATACATATGCAGATAAAGCAAAAATATGCGAATCGACCAGCACTTCTTGAAGAGATGTCGATTTTGGACTACTTAGATGCTACTCTTCCTCCCAAGAAGGTGGTTGCTAAGTGTATGCCAAAAGAACAGAAATCTCTTTTTTAATTATGCAAAAACGTATCTATTGCCTTTTGCATCTTTGCCCTAAAATCATACTGCTCTATGCTATAACAGAGATGAAGTGTTAAGCGTTCCTTATAGTTTTTTCTATAGGCTTCTTTGCCTTCCTCACTTAAAAAGGAGTGTGCTATCATCTCCATGACTTTAGGAGTACTAGAAAGAATAAGTTCAAATATCTTTTCTAGCCGTTTTTCTTTAATGCCTATCTTTTGTGCAAAAAGTTCAAAATCTTCCAAAGTATAATAACCCATAGCTTCAAAGGCTTTAGTAGGATTATCTCTTTCATCTTCAAATAAATCCAATCCCATATAGCCCTCTTCGTTTGGTATATGGTAGCGCGTATAAAGTAAATCATAGTTAGGTGTTAAACTTCTGTCTTTTCTTCCCTCTGCACGGTAGAGTGAAAAGTTTTTTAAGTGGGCATCTGCATTGCCGATAAGATAATTTACTATGATACGCTTATAGAAATCTTCCAATGCTGGTATTGATGCAGGGATATACCTCTTCACTGCTTTTGCACAAGCTTCATATGAGGATTCATATTTGTAGTTCCTGCCTTGCTTGTCGGAAGTATATTCAATCACGGCTGCAAAATCTTCTTGATCAAGTTTCTGTCCATTGTTGCCATAGTCAAAACGTTTGGTGATATATGCCAATTCACCTGTACTAAAAGGGATAAGTGCAGATTCTGCCGTAGGGATGTTAAATATCTGTTTAGATATCTGCATACTCAAATGTTCGTTGGCACAGATATCATGATTATTATCGACTTGGTCTTCACTAGGAGAAGGTTTAAGTATATAGTGTCCTTCAATATCTGTGGTTATGAGTGTATTGTTCTCATCAAATGTCAAAGAGAGTTTATTTTGCACGCCAGAAATAGAAATACGTTTTGCGTACTCTTTACGTTTTTGGTAAAATGCTCGTTTATCAAATTGTCCAGTTTCACCACGTTATGGTCGCCTAGTTCAAGAAGTAAAAGTGATAGCTTAGCAGCATAGTAGTAAAATCTTTACAGCAAATAAGGATTTTAAAGAATGTCGCAAGTCTATCACTCTAAT
>JALSKH010000031.1 GCA_026988975.1 Campylobacteraceae bacterium | reverse complement strand
AATCTCTGTTGAAAATGAAACTATTTGGTTGACACAAAAACAAATTGGAGAGCTTTTTGATAAAGACATTAGAACGATTAATGAGCATATAAAAGCTATATATAAAGAGGATGAACTATATGAAGAGTCAACTATCCGGAAATTCCGGATAGTTCAACAAGAGGGAAATAGAAAAGTTGCACGAGATGTGTTTCATTACAATTTAGATGTTATTATCTCTGTAGGATATAGGGTAAATTCTAAAAAGGCTACAAAATTTCGTCAATGGGCAACTTCTATATTGAAACAATATATTTCTAATGGCTATGCAATTAATAGTGAAAAAATTACACTTGATAGATTTTTAGCATTAGAGAATGATGTTGTATTATTAAAAAATGATGTCAAAAGTGTACAAGAGGTTTTATCACACAGTCAGATAAAAGTAAAACAAGGTATTTTTTATGATGGGCAAATTTATGATGCTTATGTCTTTGTAAATGAGTTATTAAAACAGTCTAAAAAAGAGATTATTTTGATAGATAATTACATTGATGATAATATTTTAACTTTATTTAGTAAATATCCAGATATAAACTATACAATCATTACAAAATCAATATCAAAACAACTAAAATTAGATATAGAAAAATACAACTCTCAATACAATAATCTTACAATAAAAATTTCAAATAAATTCCATGATAGATTTTTAATATTGGATAATAAAGAAGCTTACCATATTGGAGCGAGTCTAAAAGATTTAGGCAAAAAAGTATTTGCTTTTAGTAAAATTGATTATATTCTTTTAGAAAATTTAATACTTCAGTACGAGGAGAAGTTATGAAAGTTCTTGTAACAGGTGCAAATGGATTTGTAGCGAAAAATCTCATAGAGCATTTAAAAAGAGATGAGTCATTAGAGTTGTATCTATTTAGAAAGAATGACTCTTTAAATCTTTTAGAGGCCTATACCAAAGAGGTTGATTTTATCTATCATCTTGCAGGGGTTAATAGACCTGAGAATGTAGATGAATTTTATGAGGGCAATAGTAACTTAACAAAGTTTGTGGTTGATGTTTTGCTAAAGGTAGAAAAAAACACTCCAATATTATTCTCTTCTTCCACGCAAGCTACTTTAGATAATGATTATGGAAAAAGTAAAAAAGAGGCTGAAGATATATTACTTGGGTATGCACAAAAGACAAAAGCACCTGTATTTATCTACAGACTTCCAAATGTTTTTGGAAAGTGGTGTAAGCCAAATTATAATTCGGTTGTTGCAACTTGGTGTCATAATATTGCTAATGATTTGCCAATACATGTAAACAGTAAAGAGACAGAACTTACACTTGTTTATGTTGATGATGTTGTAAAGTCTTTTATAAAGAAGTTAGACTTTAAAAGTGATGAGAACTATTTTGCAGTAGAAAAGGTCTATAGAAAAACTTTAGGTGAGATAGAGAATCTTCTCTATGCTTTTAAAGAGAGTAGAATATCTTTACTTATTCCTAAAGTTGGCATTGGATTTGAGAGGGCTTTATATGCTACATATCTCAGTTATCTACCAACTGACTCATTTTCTTATGAGCTTAAAGGGCATCAAGATGAGAGAGGTACTTTTTATGAGATACTCAAGACCCTCGATAGTGGACAGTTTTCGCTCTCTACAACTGCACCAGGTGTAACGAGGGGAAACCACTTTCATCATACTAAAAATGAGAAGTTTTTAGTGGTAAAAGGTGCAGCACTTATAGAGTTTCGCCATATTGTGACAAATGAGAGAGTGAGTTATGAAGTGAGTGATAAAAAGATGGAAATAGTAGAGATGATACCAGGCTATACGCATAACATAACAAATATTGGCGATGAAGAGATGATACTGTTTCTTTGGGCAAATGAGAGATTTGATAGAGATAAACCAGATACATACTATTTAGAGGTAGATGAAAAATGCAAAAATTAAAAGTGATGACCATAGTTGGAACAAGACCAGAGATTATAAGACTCTCAAGTGTGATAGCAAAGCTTGAAAGCTTAGAAGCGATAGAGCATATACTTGTGCATACGGGACAAAACTATGACTATGAACTCAATGAAGTCTTTTTTAATGATTTTGGGCTGAGAAAACCAGACTACTTTTTAGATGCCGCAGGTGGAGGAGCAAGTGAGACCATAGGGAAAATACTTATCGCTGTTGATCCTGTGATGGAACAAGAAAATCCTGATGCTGTGCTTATACTAGGAGACACCAACTCTTGTCTTTGTGCTATTCCGGCAAAAAAAAGACATATCCCGATATTTCACATGGAAGCGGGAAATCGTTGTTTTGATCAAAGAGTGCCAGAAGAGACAAACAGAAAGATAGTCGATCATACAGCAGATATAAATCTTACATATAGTGATATCGCAAGAGAGTATCTGTTGCGTGAGGGGTTACCGGCAGATAGAATCATAAAGACAGGTTCTCCAATGTTTGAGGTAATTCAAAATAAATTAGAAGATATTGACAATTCGGATATTTTAGAAAGATTAAATCTTAAAAAAGATGGTTATTTTGTAGTTTCAGCCCATCGAGAAGAAAACATAAGCAGCCAAAAGAATTTTTTTGATTTGGTAGAAACTCTTAATGAAATCGCACAGGTGTACAAACTGCCTGTAATCGTATCTACACATCCAAGAACAAGAAATATGATAGAAAAACACAATGTAGAATTTGATGCTTTAGTGAGTCTAATGAAACCTATGGGGTTTAATGATTATGTAAAACTGCAAAAAGAATCCAAAGCAGTTTTGAGTGATAGCGGAACAATAAGTGAAGAGTCCTCTGTTCTTGGTTTTAAGGCTCTCAACATTCGTGAAGCCCATGAGCGTCCAGAAGCAATGGAAGAAGCAAGTGTTATGATGGTAGGGTTACACAAAGAGAGAATTTTACAAGGCTTGAAAGTGTTAGAGTCTCAAACAGAAACAACACTTCGAAATGTAGCGGACTACAGTATGCCAAATGTATCAGAGAAGGTTGTGAGGATTATTTTGTCATATACTGATTATGTCAACAAAACAGTGTGGAAAAAATATTGAATGCAAAAAAAATTCTTATCGTCACAGAGAATTTTTACCCAGAAGAGTTTAAGATAAACGAGATAGCTATCGAGTGGCAAAAAAAAGGGTATGAGGTTGCTATATTAACACAAGAACCTACCTATCCGTTTGGTAAAGTATATGATGGCTATAAAAACAGATGGTATTTTGAAGATAGTTACCATGGCATGAAAGTTTATCGTGTAAAAGCAGTGACAGGGTACAAAGAGAGTTTGTTTAAAAAGCTTTTAAAGTATTTTACTTTTATGTTTTTAGGTAGTTTTGTTGCGCTTAAGATTGGTAAAAAGTATGATTATGTTTTTGGGTTTGATGTAGGACCTCTGACGGGAATGGTACCTGCAGTTTTATTACAAAAGTTTTACAACAAGCCTGTTCTTTTATGGGTGCAAGATGTATGGCCTGATACTGTTTATGCCTATGGATTTAAAAAGCGTAGGATTCTTGTGAAGATGTTAGATGCTTTTGTGAGATTTGTCTATAAATACACTTCATCTATTGCAGTTTCGGGTGAAGGGTTTATAAAAAGAGTAAAACCATATGTTAACAATAATAAAATAATCAAATATCTTCCAAACTGGGCTGATGATTTAGATGAAACATTAGCTCCCATCAGTCTATCAAATGATGAAAAAATTCATTTTACATTTGCAGGAAACATAGGAAAAGTACAAAACTTAGACAATGTGTTGAAAGCTTTTAGTATGTTGCCAAAAGAGTATTTAGATAAAGCACAATTAAATATCATAGGCGATGGCTCTTTTTTAGAGGCGTTAAAACAACAGGTAAGTGAGAATAATTATAAAAACATTGTTTTTTGGGGTAGAAAACCTCGTAATGAGATGAATAAATATTTTCAAGCTAGTGATTTTTTGATAGTTTCTCTTATAGACAAACCTATATTTTCTTTAACAGTTCCGGCAAAAATACAGACATATATAGCAGCAAAAAAACCAATACTAGCTATCATCTGTGGGGATGCTGCTGAAATTATTGAAAAAAACAGATTGGGTTTTACTGCCAAACCGTATGAGATTAGCCAAATTAAAGATATATTTATAAAAGCAATCAAAGCTACTGAAGATGGGAAGCAAGAGTTCTCACGCAATTGTGAATCTTTAACAGAGAATGAATTTAATAAAGATAGAATTATAAATGATATGTTAATGTTATTGATGGAGGAGAGATGAAAACTATTTTACTGACAGGTGCTAGTGGCTTTGTGGGGAGTTATTTTCAAGAAAAATATGCAGAGAGTTACAATATAAGAACTTTTTCTTTTTTGCGTGATAACCTTGAAGCTTTACATGTAAAGGGTGTTGATGTTGTTTTTCACCTCTCTGCTTTGGTGCATCAGATGGGTGGTGCGAGTGAGGAAGAGTATG
>JALSKH010000030.1 GCA_026988975.1 Campylobacteraceae bacterium | reverse complement strand
GAGAAGTATTTTTGTGCGATATTTGTCATTTTAGTAGCAATCTTAATTTCAGGCAGTGAATAATCAATCTCTTTTTCATTTTGAATACCAACACAGACTTTACATCTACCAATACCCAAATCCAAAAGTCTTACCAAATCTTCATCTTTCTCTTCAAGTACATCAAGTCCAACAACGCCTATATCTGCTGCTTGATGCAAAACATATGATGGAACATCTTGGTTTCTTACCAATAAAAATTTAAAACCATCTGTTTTTAGTATCAATTTTCTATCTTCAAAAACAAATTTTTCACCAAATATCTCTTCAAATATATCTAAAGTCTCTTTTGCTATTCTGCCTTTTGGTAGTGCCACACTTAACATAAATTTTTTTCCTTTAAAGCTCTTTTCATTCCTCTGAAAATGAGTGTTTTATCATATATACTATTTTCAAAATATTTTGAAAAAAACTTACCATCTCCACCTGTAAAATAGATCTTTTTATCCTTGCAAGACTCTTTCAGTATCATCAAAATAGGCTTTAAAATCCCATATGAAACCGCATCTTGAGTTTTTTGAGGTAGTGCATCTAAATCAACATTTGGTTTTAACTGGACATCCAATTTCTCAGATATCTGAGCATAACATTTTTTATATGAAACCAAACCTGGCAGTATAAAACCTCCTAGATGAAGATTATTTGACATGATATCAACAGTTATTGCACTTCCTGCATCGACTATCATGCCATCACTTATAGCCATACAAGCCGCTACTCTGTCAACTCCAATCCCTTGATAAATTGTATCCAATTCAAAATATGACTCAATATCAACAAAATTAGGCAAACTTTTAAGTCTGTTTGAAATATTCTGATTTACGCTTATATAGTAGATCTTCTCTTTAGGTTTATAGTTAGAAAATTCGCCATGACTCATACTCCAAACCTTACCGTCATGAAAAAAATCAACTCTATAGTTCCCTATATCACAAAGAATCAACTCTTCTCCTCCAAAATTTTCCAACCATTTTCTTTTAAAAAAAGTTTTGCTTTTGAACACAATGCAGATGCAATCAACAGATACTTGTACCTATATGCGTGTTCTTTTAACAACTCCAATCTTTTTTCAAGTTCTATCAACTCATTTGCATTTTTTATCAAAAATCTACTTTTTTGGTTTACAGAAAAAACTGCAAGATAGTATCCATCACTCTTAACTCCAGAAAAAAGTTGTATCTTTTTTCTACTACCTAAAGAGGAGAGTTTGATCTCTTCTAGGGATTTTAATATTATATTTTTACTCGCTAAAACATCTACAACTTTTTTCAATCTTTGAGATCCTATCTGTTTTTTGAGAGCTTGAAGTACTTATTCTGAAAATATAGAGCATTTTTTGTAAAATATAAAAATGAGTCTATATTGTCAGGCATTTTATATATATTTGTAGAGATTAGATCAATATCTGTTGCGATTAACCAGCCACCTCTTTCTATCATATATACAAAATCTCCATATATAACACCTGCAAATACAGCAAATGGAAATTTTCTTTTCTTCATCACTTTGAGGTCTGCATCACACAACATCACCGTGCCATCTTTTGTAAAAACAAATACTCTATTTTTAAGAACAATAACATCTTTCACATCAGCATCTAGTATCCCCATTGATTTTGGACTTATTGAGATAACTCTTTTGGAAGTAGCCGCAACCAATCGATTTGCCAAAACCCCCAAGTATATAACATTTCCAAAAAATTTCTCGTCACTGACTACAACATTTCTTATGATTTTTGCACTCTCATTATCAACTATAACTAACTTACCATCAAGCGTAGGATATATTATCAAGCTGTTTAAAAAGTATGGATTAGCAATTCTAGAATCCAAAGCATAAGTAGCGTCTCCTTGCGAGTTAAAGAGAATTTTATTTGATTTAATGTCAAGTAGTATCAATCTATTTGAAGCCAGAACTATGGCTATTTTTGATTTTTTTATAGTCGCGCTTGCTACTGTTGTATCAAACTTTCTTTTAAAAATAGTCTTGGAATTTTTATCTACAATCATCAAATCACCACATTTTGAAGCTGCTAGATAGAGTCCGTTATCATCACCCAAAAAGGAGTAGCCAGCGGGTATCTTTATATCTTGCAAACCATCTTTTGTGATAATTTGACCATTTTGCAGTGTTGCACCGCCTCTTGTAACATCAGTTATGTTTGCAGGCAGCGTTCCGTCATAACTGATGGCATATTTGACAGTTTTTGGCTCAAAATATTGTCTTTTTGTTCCACAACCTACAAATACCACAAGCGTTAAAGCAAAAAGAAGTGCTATATTTAAAATTCTCATTTTGTTTTACCCTGAAAATGCTCTAAGTTTTTTACAATTTTAGACAAAGGTGAATTTGGATCAATTTGAGCAAATTTTAACTTTGCCTCTGTTATCTTTCCAACTTTAAGTAGATCAAAACCCTCTTCAAGCAAAGAGAAACCTTTTAGCAGTTCACTATTGATACTCTGACTATTTTTAAGTTGACCCAGCTCATATGTTGATAGATCAGCCAGAATGTCACTCTTTTTGTCATTTGATAACTCTTCAAGTTTTTTTACGCTTTTTTCTTTAACCGCTTCTTGAAACAAAAATATCTTATAAAGAGGGAGATTTTTATCTTTTAAAACACTCATAGCTTCAGAATCATTTGGCGACTTTATCAACTTTTCGTATGCTTCATTAGAGACCTTAAGATCATGCTCTTTAATCAATGTATAGCCAGTATAGCCCGCACCACCCAATATAAGCACTGCACCTAGTGCTAAAATCTGTTTTTTATATTTTTTATAAAATCTTTCACTTTTTATTATACTTTCTAGAAATTGCTCTTGGGCACCAATTTCCTCTTTTACGCCTTGTATATCTTCTTTTAAACTCAAAATAATTCCTCATAAAAACTTTTTAAGGCATCATTTTATCATATTAATTATAAATTATCACTTTGTATCTATATTTTTGCTATAATGAGCAAGTCGAAAATTAAAATTAGAAATTTTTATTACCCACAGAAGGATTTTACATGCAAATCAATGACAAACTTTTATCTAAACTAGAGAAGCTTTCTGCATTAAAGATTGATGAGAACAGAAGAGCAGAAGCAGTTGATGAGTTAAATAAAATTGTAGGTTTTGTAGAGATTTTAAATGAACTTAACCTAAGCGATGAAAAGGCAACTTTTACGACCCTAGAAGGCGGCACTCCTTTTAGAGAAGATAAGGCAAATTCAAACCAAGAGATTATAGATACAATTTTAGAAAATGCTCCAAAAAGTGAAAACGACTATTTTATAGTACCAAAAATTTTATAAGGAACAAATAGACATGAATATAAAAGCTCTACTTAAAAATGTTGTAAATTACAAAGCTTCAGACTTGCACATTGTCAGCAGAAGTGAACCACAAATAAGAATAGACGGCACACTTGTACCATTGGACATGGATAAACTAGATGGCGTGGTCATCGAAGAGATGTGCTATACTCTTTTGAGCGATAAGCAAAAAAAAGAGTTAGAAGAAAATAGAGAACTTGATTTTGCCATAGAATTTCCAGACATCGGTCGTTTTCGTGCTAACTATTATTATACTATGAATGGAGAAGTAGCTGCTGCTTTTAGAATTATTCCTATTAAAATACCATCTCTAGATGATTTAAAATGCCCAAATATCTTTAAAGATCTAATCTTAAGAGAGAAAGGTCTAATCTTGGTTACAGGTCCAACAGGAAGTGGAAAATCAACAACTCTTGCTGCACTTCTAAATGAGATAAACATAAGTGAAAACAAACACATCATAACAGTCGAAGATCCTGTGGAATTTGTACATACAAACAAGAGATCTCTTTTTTCACACAGAAATGTTGGAACCGACACAAAAAGTTTTGCACAAGGATTAAAATTTTCACTTCGTGAAGATCCAGATATTATACTAGTAGGTGAACTTAGAGATAAAGAGACTATCAGTACTGCTATCACAGCGGCTGAAACTGGTCACTTGGTTTTTGCCACCCTTCATACAAACTCTGCTGTTCAAACAGTAAATAGAATAGTTGACAGTTTTGAAGGAGCTGAACAAATCCAGGTAAGAAATATGCTCTCTACATCTTTATATGCTGTTATTTCGCAGGCTCTACTTCCGAGAGTTGGTAGCGGACGAGTGGCTATACATGAGATATTAATCAACAATGCAGCGATATCAAATCTCATAAGAGAAAATAAACTACATCAAATCTATTCTCAAATGCAACTAAATCAACAAAAAACTGGCATGATAACACAAACTCAATCTATGATTAAAAACCTTAGAGCAAAAACGATATCTAAAGAGAATGCCATAAGATTTTCAACACAGCCTCAAGAACTCATAAATAGTATTGGTGTACAGTAAGGTCAGATAATATAAAGAAATTAACTAAAATCACAGTAAAAAAATGATAAAATGTATCAATATTTTTTAGGAAAACAAAAATGAATAAAAATGAGCAGGTTGCCAAAAAGATTTCCCAGATAGGAGATGAGACATTTGAAAAATTAAAAAATCTTCAAGTTCCACCATATCCAAAATATTATCATGACACTTTCATGGACATAATAACCCAACCAGACAATAAAGATGTTCTTGATTTATCAAAAAAATACAACTATCTCTTTTCAACGAATGAGACAGACCCTGTACTTCAGGATAGCTGCTTTCATATCACAAAAGAGAGTGTACTAGAGTTTGAACACTCAAATACAAATTTAAAAAATATATCTAGTGAAAATATTATAGATATTGATAAAATCAAGAAAGAACCAAATAGCATAGATGCAAAAAAGATACTGCATAGTTTCGACACATTTCAAAAGCAAATCACAAAAGAGTTAAATAGTGCAGACATGACTATCACTAGACTGAAACTAGAAATTGAAAAACTAGAAAGAGAATCAAACATAGACCCTTTAACAAAAACTTACAATAGAAGAGTTTTAGTTAAGGATTTAGAAGAGATCTTGGATATTGGACAAGAAAAGAATTTAGATATGCAACTTATTTTGTTTGATGCGGATGATTTTAAAAATATAAATGACACTTTTGGGCATATAGCAGGTGACAAAACCCTCATATATATAACCAGACTTATACAAAATTCCATAAGAAAAGGAATACGAATATACAGATATGGTGGTGAAGAATTTATCGTAATACTCAACAGAATAGAAGAGAGTGACGGCATAAAAGTTGCAAAAAGAATTGTAAAAAATGCAGATGAAAGCAAACTGCTATACAAAGGAAATACTATACACTTAACACTAAGTGCAGGAATTGCCAAACACATGAAAGGTGACAGCGTAGAGTCATTGATAGAAAGAGCAGATAGTGCACTCTACCAAGCAAAAGAAGATGGTAAAAATTGCTGTAAGGTAGGCTAAGACAATGGAAAACATATCACTTTTTGACATAATATCACTATCGTTGATCTTAATTTTAGGCATCAAAGGAGTAATAAACGGCTTTATAAAAGAGGTTGCCGGACTCATAGGCATAGTTGGTGGAATTTTTTTAGCTTCCAGATATGCCAAGGTTGCAGGAAGTTTGATAGATAGCAACATATACCATCTTCAAAACAAAGCATCAATTTATCTCATAGGTTTTATCGCTGTACTTCTACTTTTTTGGCTACTTAGTATCTTCTTGGGATTTATTTTTGCTCGCCTACTGAAGATGAGTGGTCTTGGAGGATTAGACAAGTTAGCTGGATTTTTAATAGGAAGCCTCAAGATCTTTTTAGTGTTTTCAATTTTGGCCATAGCTTTATCAAATATAGCTTTTATAAAATCTAGAACAGACAAATACCTAAACAAGAGTTTTATGTATCCTGTTTTTGTAGAAGTCGGAAGATACATCGTCAAGCTAGACACAAACCACATCGTAGAAAAAACTATTGGTATAAAAGACCAAAATTCATCGAAATTATAGTTTTGGAGTTTTAGAGATATGCCGTTTTTAGAAAATATCGAATATGACCACTTGCTTGAAGAGTTTAAATCCGTCCTTAGAAAAAACTCACTGAAATTTACCAAGCAAAGGGAGACAATACTCAAAACTCTATATAATTTTCCCGGACATTTTTTGCCAGAAGAGTTTTATAATCTTATCAAGAAAAATGAACCAAATTCAAACATAGGAATAGCAACGATATACAGGACTCTAAATCTTTTAGAGGAGTCTGAAATCGTAACTGCACTCTCTTTTGGGAAAAATGGCAAAAAATACGAACTCGCAAACAAACCTCATCATGACCATATCATATGTAAAAACTGTGGTTTGATTTTGGAGTTTGAAGACAAAAGCATAGAAAAAAGACAAAAAGAGATAGCACAACAGAATGGATTTGAATTGACAAACCACATAATGCAACTATATGGTATCTGCCCAAAATGTAAAAGGAAAAAAATTGGTATTTGAAAATCAGTACGAACAACAACGAATTCAAAAGTCAAATGACTTAAAAGAGATGGGTAAAAACCCCTACAGACACAATGTAAAAAAAGATACAACTACACTCTCTTTTTTGCAAACTTATGATTATCTAAAAGATGAAGAGACAAAACGAGACGAGAGTAAATCCCATACACTAGCTGGTAGAATTAAATTTTTAAGGCACATGGGTAAGGCAGCATTTGCAAAGATAGAGGATGAAAGTGGTCTTCTGCAGATATACTTTAGTCGTGACGAGATTGGTGTTGAGTGGTTTAAAGCTATAAAAAAGCTCATAGAAGTAGGTGATATCATCACTGTAAGTGGCTTTCCATTTGTAACTAGAACCGGAGAGTTGTCTCTACATGTAAAGAGTCTTGAACTCGCTACCAAATCAATAACTCCTCTTCCTGAAAAATTTCACGGACTCACAGATAAAGAGTTGAGATATCGCAAAAGATATCTAGATATGATAATGAACAAAGAGGTAAAAGAGACATTCAAATTAAGAAGTAAAATCGTAAGCTCAATCAGACATTTTTTTGAAGAGAAAGGATTTTTAGAGGTAGAGACTCCTATGATGCACCCAATCGCAGGCGGAGCAAATGCAAAACCTTTTGTAACATTTCATAACTCGCTAGGAGTAGAGAGATTTCTAAGAATTGCCCCTGAATTGTATCTTAAAAGATTGGTTGTAGGCGGTTTTGAGTCAGTTTTTGAGATTAACAGAAACTTTAGAAATGAGGGAATGGATCTTACTCATAATCCCGAATTTACAATGATAGAGTTTTATTGGGCATACCATAACTATCATGACCTCATGAATTTAACCCAAGAGCTTTTTGATACGCTTTTAGAGAAATTAAATTTACCGAAAAAGATAAAATTTGGTGAAATCGAGATCGATTTTTCAAAACCATTTAGAAAAATCTCTTTCAAAGACTCTTTGATTGAGATAGGAAAAGTTCCGCTAGAGATACTTGATAGCACAGAGAAAATTGTCCAATTTTTAAATTTAAAAGATATAGAAGTAGATAAAAATTTACCTCTTGGCAAACTCTATGAAGAGCTTTTTGATGAGTTTGTAGAGGAAAATTTGATAGATCCGACATACATCATAGACTACCCTATAGAGATAAGCCCATTGGCTAGAAGAAATGAAGAAAATCCTGATATTGCAGAGAGATTTGAGCTATTTATAGCTGGTCGTGAAGTTGCAAATGGATTTAACGAACTCAACGATCCACTTGACCAATATGAGAGATTTTTAAGACAGATAGAAGCAAAAAATGCCGGTGATGATGAAGCATGTGAGATGGATGAAGACTTCGTCCAAGCACTAGGATATGGTCTCCCACCAACTGCCGGTGAAGGACTAGGAATTGATAGATTGGTAATGCTTCTAGCAAATGAACAATCCATCAGAGATGTGATACTTTTTCCAGCGATGAAACCACTAAATCAAACAGATAAGGAAGAGATACAATGAGTATATTAAAAGATATTGACCCGATAGTTTATGACTTAACCAACCAAGAGTTAGAGAGACAAACGAATCATCTTGAGATGATTGCTAGTGAAAACTTTACATATCCAGCAGTCATGGAAGCCATGGGAAGTGTTTTTACAAACAAGTACGCAGAGGGATACCCAAACAAAAGATACTATGGAGGTTGTGAATTTGCCGACAAGATAGAGCAACTTGCCATTGATAGAGCTTGTGAACTATTTGGTTGCAAATTTGCAAATGTACAACCAAACTCAGGAAGTCAGGCAAACCAAGGCGTTTACCAAGCACTACTCAAGCCATACGATAAGATTTTAGGCATGGATTTAAGTCAGGGCGGACACTTGACTCACGGTTCAAAAGTGAGTAGTTCGGGTAAAACTTACTCTAGTTTCTTTTATGGAGTAGATGAAAATGGAAAGATTGATTATGAAAAAGTAAGAGAGATAGCAAAAGTTGTTCAACCAAAGATAATCGTTTGTGGAGCTAGTGCATACCCTAGAATTATAGATTTTGAAAAATTTAGATCTATCGCAGATGAAGTTGGAGCATATCTATTTGCCGACATCGCTCACATCGCAGGTCTCGTAGCAGCAGGAGAGCATCCTAGCCCATTTCCTCACTGCCATGTGGTAACTACCACTACTCACAAAACCCTAAGAGGCCCTAGAGGCGGACTCATCATGACAAATGATGAAGATTTAGCCAAAAAGATAAATAGCGCGATCTTTCCGGGAATCCAAGGTGGGCCACTTGTACATGTAATAGCTGCCAAAGCAGTAGGTTTCGCTTACAACTTAAAACCAGAGTGGAAAGAGTATGCAAAAAGCGTAAAAGCAAATATGAAAATGCTCTCAGATGTACTCATAAAACGAGGCTACAGCGTAGTTAGTGGTGGTACTGACAATCACCTTGTACTTGTCTCTTTCTTAGATAAAAGCTTCAGCGGAAAAGATGCAGACATAGCTCTTGGAAATGCAGGAATCACTGTCAATAAAAACACAGTCCCAGGAGAGACAAGAAGTCCATTTGTAACAAGTGGTATCAGAATCGGAAGTGCAGCATTAACCGCAAGAGGCATGGGAGTAAAAGAGTTTGAGATAATAGCAAATAAAATAGCAGATGTACTTGATAACATAGAAAACCTTGAACTACAAAAAAAGATAAAAGATGAGATGAAAAACTTAGCCAGCAATTTTATCATATATGACAGACCAACATATTAGGAGAGATTTTAGATGAATGGCATAGATACAGCTTTGATAAAAATAGACACTTCGCATTATTGGATAAAAAGAGATAGTATTGTTCAAAAAATTACTCACAATGGAAGGACTTTTTTTGATAAATTTGAAAGAGTAGATGAGAGACTCTCAAGCCAAATAGTAAGAGAGCACCTTGCTGGCAACATCATAGTAGCCCACTCTTTGATCAATAAATCCAACAAAGTGGAAAACATAGTCATAGATTACAACGGAAGAAATACCGATAGATTTTGGCATAGGGCACAGTTATTGCTTAGAGAAGAGGGGTATCTTAATTTTACGGCTTATGAAAGCAAAACACCTGGTCATTTGCATCTTTATATACATAAAGGTCATACAACTTTTCAGGAGGGTTGCCAAATAGCCAAGCTACTTTCCATGAAGTTATCTCAAAAAATGCCCAGAGAGTGGAAAGTCTTTCCGAGTACAGATGTCCCAAAAGAGTTCAATATATTGACTCTACCATATAAAGTATATAACAAAGAGCGAGGATCATCTTGGTCAAAGCATATGTAAGGAGTAGATAAAATGGAAAATAAAAATGAATTAAGTGATATAGTTTTAGAAAAAGATGGTGATAAAATTTTAAAAGTTAAAAGAGTGCTTATTATTATCGCTGTTTTGATCATCATATTTTTAGCTGTTTTACTATCTATGAAACTGTTAAATAAACCAAAAGAAAATGCTACTCCAAATCTCATTTTGCCACCAGAGCCTACCACAACTGTGCAAAAAACTAAAAAAGATGAAGAGCTTTTTAAACAAGTTCCTATTGTAGAAGAGAAACAGGGCAAAAAAGATGATTTTGAAAAAATTGTAAAAAATCTAAAAGAGAAAGAGACAAAGATAGATAAGATTGAAAAAACAAAAACAGATGCAAAAATTGAGACCAAAAGTGAAACCACAGTACAACCAGTGGTTAAAGCGATCAAAAAAACAGAGCCAAAAGCCATGAAAACTGTTAAAAAAGTCGCACACTCATTGAAAGCCACAAATGGAATTTACATTCAAGTCGGAGCTACTTCCAAATTCTCTCCGGATAAAAAATTCTTAGAAAAAATCAAAAAACAAAAATTAAACTATAGACTTTTAGGAATAAAAATCAATGGCAAGAAAATCACAAAGATACTAGTTGGTCCCTTTAAAAGTAGAGCTCAAGCAAAGGCAAATTTAGCAAATGTAAGAAAAGAGTTAAACAAACATGCTTTTATATATAGCGTAAAATAGGAGCCGTTTTGTATCATAAAACTCTTCTGTTTGATCAATTAACACCTATTACTATATTTAAAAAATTACAAAACCTTTTTAAAGATGACCTCTCTTTTCTTTTTGAAAGCGCTATAAACTCTGAAGAGGGAAACTATAGTTTTCTCTTTATAGGAGCAAGAGAGCAAATCATCCATCAAAATTTAAAAAGTTATCATATTGATGAAAATGGCATCAAAACAGAAGTTAGCAACAATCCCTTTGACTTCTTAAAGAAAAGATATAAAGATATAGATATAAACAGATACAAAAAACTTACAAAAAAGTTAAATATCGGCTTTGTAGATGGCTTTGTAGGATATATCGGATATGATTGTGTCAAAACATTTGAACCTATACTTCAAAAGCATATGAATTCACTAAATGATGAGTTAAATATACCAGACCTACATCTTATAAGACCAAATCTCATATGTGCATTTTCACACAAATCAAACACCCTTACGCTTCTTAGTGATGTCTTAGAGTATGGTCAAAGGCTTGATGAGATAGAAGAGACTCTCAAAAAACCACACAACAACATGCCTATTGTAAAATCAAATTTAAAAGAGTCTCAAGGCAAATTTGCATTTTCAAAAGATAAATTTTTTGAAATGGTCAAAAAATCAAAAGAGATGATAAGAAGCGGTGATGTATTTCAAATTTTGATGTCAAACCGCTACACAAGATACGCAAAAATCGACAGACTTAGTTTTTATAGAATCTTAAGAAACAAAAACCCATCTCCATACATGTTCAATCTAAATTATGGTAAATTTTCTATCATAGGAAGCTCTCCAGAAGTGATGGTTGCTCTTAAAAACTCTCACATAACGCTAAGACCGATAGCAGGAACAAGAAAAAGGGGTGAGGATTTTGAAAAAGATTTAGAACTAGCAAAAGAGCTGCTTGCAGACAAAAAAGAGAGAGCTGAACACCTCATGCTCATAGATTTAGGCAGGAATGATGTTGGCAAAGTGGCAAAAGTTGGAAGTGTAAAAGTCAAAGAGATGATGAGGGTCGAGAGATACTCACATGTTATGCATCTAGTAACTGATATTGATGCTATACTTGATAAACAGTATGACATGTTTGATCTTTTTGCTGCAACTTTTACCGCTGGAACGATGACAGGCACACCTAAGATAAGGGCAATGGAGCTTATCAGTGAATTTGAGGGCTTAAAAAGAAGTTTTTACAGTGGAGCTGTCGGATACTTTGGATTTGATGGCAATATGGATAGTGCTATCTTGATACGAACTGCATATCTAGATGATGAAAAGATAATCTTTCAAGCAGGAGCCGGCATAGTGGCTGATAGTACGCCAGAGTATGAGTATCAAGAGGTCAAAAACAAACTAGAAGCCATGACTAGCTCACTAAATGATTTAGCGGAGTAGAGTATCAAACTTTTTACGATATTTGGAAATCCTGTTAAACACTCCATTTCACCACTTTTGCACAATAGAGTCTTGCAAAACTTCAACCTAGATGCCTGCTATGGCAAAACCCTACTCAAAGATGGGACTAAAATAATCGATAAATTCAAATCCCTAAAACTAAGTGGAGCAAATGTAACAGTTCCACATAAAGAGTATGCTTTTAAGTTATGCAATGAAGCCAAAGGCATAGCTTGCGATATAAAAGCAGTAAATACCTTAGTAAAAGATGGCGATAAAGTATATGGCTACAACACTGATGCCATAGGCTTTTATGAGTCTATATCATCATTTAAAAACCTTAAACATGTCCTGATTTTAGGAGCTGGTGGAACTGCAAAAGCTATCGCATTTATACTTAGAAAAAATGGTGCTGAAGTCACAATCTTAAATAGAAGTGCAAAAAGATTGGATTTTTTTCAAAAGAGTGGTTTTAAAACAAGCAGTTGGGATAATTTTAAAACATACAGATACGATTTGATCATAAACACAACAACAGCTGGCTTAAACGAGTCTATACTTCCACTAGAAAAAGAGTTACTATCATCTCTTATGCAAAATTCATCTTATGCATTTGATGTTATATATGGAAAAGAGACACCTTTTTTAAAATTAGCAAAAGAGAGTTCACTTATCTATAAAGATGGCTCAGATATGCTTCTTTATCAAGCTGTTTTTGCTTTTAATCTCTTCTATAACAATAGATTTAAAACAGAAGATATAGAAAAAGAGATGAGAAAAGCTTTCAATTTAGCATATATTTAGAACTTTTACAATAAAATAGTATCCAAAATAAACCTTAAAGGAAAAACATGAAGAAAATTTTTAAGCTGATGTTGATCATTAGTGCTGTTTTACTGCTTTCAGAGGGTGCTTTCGCAAAGAAAGTTCATTGGAGACTCGCTATGAGTTGGCCTAGCACTCTTAGTCCACTTGCAAATCCTCCTCAAAAGTTAGCAAAACTTGTTAAAAAGATGACAAATGGCAAATTTATCATCAAAGTTGAAGGTGCTGAAAAAACAAAATCAGCTCTAGGTGTATTTGATATGGTAAAAGGTGGGGCATACCAGATGGGTCACACAGGCTCTTACTACTATATAGGAAAAGATCCAAACACAGTATGGTTCACAACTGTTCCATGGGGTATGACAAAAGCTGAACAAGATGCTTGGTACTACTACGGAAATGGCATGAAATACATGGAAAAAGTGTATGGCAAGTATGGTATGTTAGGATTCCCTGGCGGAAACACAGGCGTTCAAATGGGCGGTTGGTTCAGAAAAGAGATCAAAAGCGTTAATGACTTAAAAGGTCTCAAGATGAGAATTCCAGGGTTTGCCGGAAAAGTTATGGCTAAACTCGGTGTTAGCGTTGTAAATATCCCAGGAGGCGAACTATACACTTCACTAGATCGTGGCACGATAGACGCACTAGAGTGGGTTGGACCGGGTATGGATATAAAAATGGGCTTCTATAAAGTTGCACCTTACTACTATACAGGATGGCATGAGCCAGCAAGTGAGATGACTTTCTTGATCAACAAAAAAGCATTTAACAAGCTTCCAAAAAACTATCAAGTGATTCTTAAAACTGCTATGAAAGCAGTAAGTGCTGACATGTTTATGGAAAACTTTGCAGATAGTGCAACTGCTTGGGCTAAAATGAAAAAAGAGTTTCCAAGTATAAAAGTTGAAACTTTCCCAAAACCAGTTCTTAAAGCTATGAAAAAAGCAACTGATGAGATTATGCAAAGCTATGCAAGCAAAAATCCTCTTTTCAAAGAGATTTGGAATGATCAAAAAGCTTTTATGGCAAAAGCTAGAAAATGGTCTTATATGTCAAGATATTACTATCTACAAGCTTCAAAAGAAGTACAATAATCAAATCTTGGTCGGTATGTTTACCGACCAAGTTCCTCAGGACAAGTAAATGCTAATAAAAATAGAACAAATGTTCAATAAATTTATAGATTTTTTAGGAAATATCCTTATAGTGATATTACTATTGATGATACTAAATGTTTTTTATGATGTTGTGATGAGATACGCTTTTCACGATAGCTCAATCGCTATGCAAGAGATGGAGTGGCACCTTTTCGCCATCCTCATACTCTTTGGGACATCATATTCATTAAAAGAGAATGCACATGTACGGGTTGACTTTTTGTATGATAACTTCAGCGAAAAAACTAAGGCGATTATAAATATAGTAGGAACTTTTATGTTTCTTCTGCCTTTTACTGCTCTTATCATATATGGCTCATATCCATTTGTTATGGATTCATACAGTATAAATGAAATATCTGGTGATCCGGGTGGCTTAAAATACTTATGGATTATCAAAGCTGCGATTCCAGTATCTTTTATAGTGCTATTCTTAGAGGGAATTAACTATATAATCAAAAATATAAATATCTTAAGAGGGATAGAGAAAGCGAAAAAGCCAGATCCTCAAGGAGCTCTGTCTTGATAGGTCTTATTATGTTTGGAGCAGCTCTTGTACTGCTTGTTGTTGGCTATCCTGTTGCTTTTACTTTTGGTGCAGTCTCTATGTTTTTTGGAGCTCTATCAGCATTTTTTGAAGTGGTTCCTGATGGTGGAACCTTGAGCGATTTTATGGATGAGTTTTTACAAATGTTCTCCATGATGCCATTTCGTATATTTTCCATTATGACAAACAAAATCCTCATGGCAGTTCCGCTGTTTATATTTATGGGAATTATCCTACAAAAGTCTGAGCTTGCCACGAGACTACTAGAGTCTATGGGGGTTCTTTTTGGCAGGGTTAGAGGTGGACTAGCAGTCAGTACTGTTCTTATAGGTGCACTTTTAGCAGCATCCACTGGTGTTGTTGGAGCAAGTGTGGTTGCCATGGGTGTCATATCACTTCCTGTTATGCTGAAGTACGGCTACTCCAAAAAGTTAGCAACCGGTACTATATGCGCAGCGGGAACGCTAGGTCAAATCATACCTCCCTCTATCGTTCTCATTGTTTTAGGCGATGTTTTTCAACTTCCTGTTGGAGATCTTTTTAAGTTTGCATTTTTCCCTGGACTCGCACTTGTTGGAGCATATATTATATATATTTTGATAGTCGCCTTTTTAGATAAAGATGCAGCTCCAGCCATCGAATTAGATTTGACTTTAACAAAAAAACAAAATATCACTAAAGCCTTGATAGCGATCATACCCCCTTTGGTTCTGATTATATTGGTTTTAGGCTCTATCTTCGCAGGAATCGCTACACCAACAGAATCAGCTTCAGTCGGCTCACTAGGAGCTATTTTACTAGCAGCTGGATATAGGCAGTTAAGTATCAAAATGGTAAAAGAGGCTTCAATCGGAACAATCAAGATAACGGCTATGGTGTTTGCCATTTTGATTGGAGCGACTGCTTTTTCTATGGTTTTTGTATATAGCGGAGCAGATGATATAACGGCAAATTTTATGACTCATCTCCCTGGTCAAAAGTGGGGATTCTTAGCTCTGTCTATGCTTGTAGTTATGTTTTTGGGATTTTTTATAGATTTTATAGAGATTTCATATATAGTTTTGCCGATTATATTGCCGATAGCCCACACCATAGGACTTGATCCGCTATGGTTTGCGATTTTAATGGCACTTAATCTTCAAACATCATTCCTAACTCCACCATTTGGTTTCTCACTCTTTTATCTCAAGGGTGTTGCGCCACCAACGGTAAAGACTACAGATATATACAAAGGTGTGATTCCTTTTATAATCATACAGGTACTCATACTACTTTCGGTCATATTTTTTCCACATTTCTATGGATTTAGGTAAATTATAATATAATCCCTTACAGTTTTAACGAAGATAATTTTTCGTTAAAACTGCCTTGATAAAAAGGAGATTTTTCAAGTGAAAAAAATAGCGATAATAGGCAAGCCAAATGTTGGCAAAAGCTCACTCTTTAATAGAATTGCAAAACAGAGAATTGCAATCACTTCAGATTTTAGTGGAACTACAAGAGATATAAGAGAGCATGAAGTTGAAATTTTAGGAAAATCATGCAAGATACTTGACACTGGTGGACTTGATGACTCCAATGAACTCTTTACAAATGTTAGAAAAAAGTCGATAGAGGCAAGTCAAAAAGCCGATATCATCATCATGATGGTTGATGGAAAGATGTTACCTAGCGATGAAGATAAAAAGATATTTTATACACTCCAAGGATTAGGAAAACCACTAGCACTGGTCATCAACAAGATAGATAACGATAAAGAGATGCAAAGAGCTTGGGAGTTTAGTGAGTTTGGCGCTCAAACTGTTTTTCCTATCTCAGTTTCACACAACCGAGGCGTCACAAAGCTCTTAGAGTGGATGGCATCATATCTTCCACAAGAAGAGAATGAGCTTGTCATAGAAGAAGATGAAGATAACTTTGATATGGATGACTTTTTGAAAGATGAGTCAAAAATCGAGGAAGAGATACAAAAAGTAGAGACAAATGAGATAAATATAGCTATCATAGGCAGGGTAAATGTTGGTAAAAGCTCCCTTCTAAATTCGCTAGTTGGTGAAGATAGAGCTGTGGTAAGTAGCATTGCCGGTACGACTATAGATCCTGTTGATGAAAATATTGCCTACAAAGATAAAGTTTTAAACTTTGTAGATACTGCAGGAGTGCGAAGAAGAAGCAAGATTGAAGGCATAGAAAAGTATGCTCTCATGAGAACAAATGCTATGTTAGAAAACGCCGACATCGCTCTTTTGGTGCTTGATTCAAGTGAACCTTTTAAGGAATTAGATGAGAGAATCGCAAATCTAGCTGATAAAAATTCCCTTGGTGTGATTATAGTCTTAAACAAATGGGATATAAGACTAGAAGATTACAAAGAGAGTATCGATGAGATAAGAGATAGATTTAAGTTTTTAGCTTTTGCCCCTATCATCACAGTGTCTGCACTCTCAAAACAGAGAGTTTTCAAGATCAAAGATTTGATTTTGGAAGTTTATGAAAATTATGCAAGAAGAATTCCAACTTCAAAATTAAATGAAGTGATAAAAAAAGCAACCATAAGACACCAACTACCAGCTGACAAAACAAAAAGAGTCAAAATCTACTTTGCAACACAATATGATGTAAAACCACCAAAAATTGCACTTGTTATGAATAGACCAAAAGCCCTACACTTCAGCTATAAAAGGTACCTCTTAAACAAACTAAGAGAGGCTTTTAAGTTAGACGGCACACCAGTTCTTATGTATCCAAGAGCAAAAGGCGAAAAAGATGAGAGTATTGAAGCATAAAAATATAGTCCTCATCGGCTTCATGGGAGTTGGAAAAGGAACAGTGGCCAGAGAGGTATCAAGACAAAGTGACATTTTCGCGATAGACAGTGATGACCTCATAGAGAGTTTAGAGAACAGAAAAATAAAAAAGATTTTTGAAAAAGAGGGAGAAGAGCACTTCAGGTTTTTAGAGAAAAAGACAGCTTTATGGTTGGAAAAAAATGTCAAAAATAGCATAATCTCAACAGGCGGAGGCTTCTACAAAGTAAAAAATCTCAAAAAAATAGGAACGATCATATATCTTCAATCCTCATTTGATGCCATTTTTGAAAGAATCCTCAACCACCCAAATGCAAAAAACAAACTAGCAAAGAGACCACTACTAAAAGATTTAAAAAAAGCCCAATCACTCTTCAACCAAAGAGTAAAAGAGTACGAAAAGTGTGCAGACATAACCATAAATGTAGAAAAAAAAGACCCCAAAGAGATAGCAAAAGAGATATTAAATAACTTTTAGATATAATCTTTAAAAAATTATAGAGGATTTAAATGAGAGTTTTGACTGGACTTCAACCTTCTGGAGCTTTACATGTAGGGAACTATTTTGGCTCTATCAGACAGATGAAACGGCTACAGGAGAGTAGCGATCTTTTTATATTTATTGCAAATTATCATGCACTTACTTCACTCAAAGATGGTGAGGCACTCAAAGAAAATACCCTTGATGCTGCTATAAATTTTCTATCTTTGGGAATTGATCCAAACAAAAGCACTTTTTGGCTTCAATCAGATGTCAAAGAGGTTTTGGAGTTGTATTGGATACTCTCCTCTTTTACGCCTATGGGACTTCTTGAGAGAGCTCATAGTTACAAAGACAAAGTTGCTAAAGGAATTGGCGCAAATCATGCCCTTTTTTCTTATCCTGTACTTATGGCAGCAGATATATTGTTGTATGATTCACAAATCGTTCCAGTTGGCAAAGATCAAATCCAACATGTAGAGATTACCAGAGACATTGCTATAAAATTTAACAATGAATTTGGCGATATACTCACTATACCGGAGTTTAAAGTTGATGACGAAGTCGCAACAGTTCCTGGGATAGATGGCGCTAAAATGAGCAAAAGTTATGGCAATACGATAGATATATTTTGCACTCAAAAAGAGTTAAAAAAGAGAACTGGCAAGATTGTAACTGACTCCACTCCGCTTGAAGAGCCAAAAGAGTATGAAAATTGCAATGTTTTTGCACTTGCAAAACTCTTTTTAGATGAAAACGGACAAGAGGAGTTAAAACATAGATACAGAAGTGGTGGCGAAGGTTATGGACACTTCAAAATGTATCTTAAAGAGTTGATTTGGGACTATTTTGAACCTGCAAGAACCAAAAGAGAGTACTATCTAAGTCACAAAGATGATGTGAGAGATATACTAAATGTTGGCGCTAAAAAGGCTAGAGAGATTGCCATCAAAAAGATAGAGATTATAAAAGAAAAAGTTGGGATACTATAGTGTTAGATATAAAATTGATACAAAATGATTTTGATAGTGTTTGTGAAAAATTGAGAAAGAAGAAGGTTTCAGAAGAGACTATAGAGGATTTGAGAAAAATTTCACTCGAACTTAAAACAAAAAGAGCTCTGCTTGAACCACTACAAGCAGAGCAAAATGCAAGTAGTAAACTTTTTGGAGTATGGGCAAAAGAGGGAAAAGATATAAATGAACTTAAAGAAAAATTAAGTCTAAATAAACAAAAAATTTCAACTCTAAACTCAGAAGTAAAAGAGATTGAAAACGCTTTGTCAAGCCTTGCTCTTACTGTTCCAAATCTTCCTGATGACACAGTTCCAAACGGAGTTGATGAAAATGATAATGTCGAGATAAAAAGAGTTTTGACTCCACCTAGTTTTGATTTTGAGCCAAAGGAACATTGGGAAATTTCTCAAAATTGGATAGATTTTCAAAGAGGAGTAAAACTCTCAAAAAGTCGTTTCAGCGTCCTAAAAAATGAGGCTGCAAAACTCGAGAGAGCATTGATAAACTATATGCTTGATTTTAACACAAAACGGGGCTTTAGCGAAGTAGCAGTTCCATATATAGTAAATCGTGAAACTCTTCAAGGGACAGGTCAGCTTCCAAAATTTGAAGATGACCTTTTTAAGATAGAGGGAGAGGAGCTTTTTCTTATACCAACTGCTGAAGTTCCTGTAACAAATCTATTTCGTGATGAAATCATCAGCGAATCTGAACTTCCCATAAAGATGACCTCATACACTGCTTGTTTTAGAAAAGAGGCAGGAAGTGCTGGAAGAGATACAAGAGGCATGATAAGACAGCATCAGTTCGACAAGGTAGAGCTAGTTTGCATCACAAAACCCCAAGATAGTGATAAGATATTTGATGAGATGGTTGAGTGTGCTAGTGATTTGCTTACATCTTTGGGACTTGCTCATCGTCATTTGATGCTTTGTGGCGGAGATTTGGGTTTTAGCGCGGCAAAAACAGTCGACCTAGAAGTTTGGTTTCCTGGTCAAAACAGATACAGAGAGATAAGTTCCATCTCAAATACTAGAGATTTTCAAGCCAGAAGAGCAAAGATAAGATACAAAGATAGCAAAAAAAATAGGCTCGTTCACACGCTAAATGGCTCATCATTGGCAGTGGGAAGAACTCTCATAGCTATCATGGAAAATTATCAGAAAAAAGATGGCAGCATAGAGATACCAGAAGTTTTAAAAAGCTACATGTAAAGGTGACAAATGGCTGAAGAAGAGGTAGTAATTCTTGAAGCTGGGGATGATAATGATGAAATATCTCCACTTGATGGCAGCGAGCCAGAAAGTGAAAAAGAGATACTTAGGCCTGACTCCACGGATAGAAAGAGTAAAATATTAAAAATCGCGATTATCTCCATAACAGCACTACTTCTTGTACTCATTATTATCATTATTATCGTAATCGTACTAAAGAAAAAAGAGCCTCCAAAAACTGTTGACATAAACACTCAAGAGATAGTTAAAAAACTCACTCAAAAAAGAGAGGTAAGTCAATTTTCACCATCCAAAGTTGAAAATATGATTCAAAAAGCAAATATACTATACGAAAAAGGTGAAAAACAGGAAGCTCTGAAGATATATCAAAAAATTGCACTCTTCAATGAATCTCTCTCTTACTACAACATTGGCGTAGCCAAAATGAAAGAGAAAAATTATAAAGATGCATTATCTGCATTTAAAAAAGCGATACTAAACAAAGAACAAAAGACGATAAGCTCTATAAATGCCGCTGTTTGTGCACTTCACCTGAAGCAACCCAAACTTTTTAAATACTATATAGATTTAGCCTATGCATATCTTCCTGGTGAGATAAACTCTCCTTTATACTCTTACCAGATGAGCCTTATCAACTATTATAGGGATTTTTACTACGAAACACTCTCAACACTAGAGCATCCCAATGGAAAATTTTACAAAAAAGAGCAAAACTATCTGGCTTCTAAAATTCTCTCCTATATAGGACATGACACGGAAGCGATAGATATGCTGCTTAGGATAAACTCGAACGATATCTACCTTCCTCTTGGATTGCTCTATGCAAAAATAGGTGATTTTAGCATAGCTAAAAAAAATCTTCTCAAAGCACTAAACTATACAGATGAACCAATAAAAATCAAGATGGCACTCGCACTTGTAGAAAACAGACTTGGCAACCTGAAAAACAGTGCAACTATGATGGATGATGCCATAAAGTTAAATGAAAAAAAAGCAAAAGAGATGTTCCCTATAAAAACAACTCTTAAGGATTCTCTTTTTGATATAAATTTAGCCCAAAGAGACTTCACTAAAAATCTCTTTTTTGACAAAGAGAACAGCTACGCACTTCTGTTTTACTTTGCACCATATAAAACATTTGATGCAAAGCAGAGTGTAGAGTATATAAGAAAGGGGAGTATGGATGTCTTTTTAGACAATCTTGCCCCTGCCCTGTCGTATCTAAAAGCTAGCTCTTCCATATCTAAAGTAAACTTCTCTATAGCAAAAGGGATCAAAAAAGCTCTTAAGAACCATACAAAACAGGCAAATACAATCTTCTCCTCCCTGCTTGACTCATATCCTCAACACTCTATCTTGCATTATGATTTAGCGTTGACTTATGCTCAAATGGGAAATTATAAACTTGCGTATAAACACTTTTCTACCAGTTATCATCTTGACAACAGAAACTATTTGGCTGGAGTTTTTGCTATATTTACAGGTGAATTGATGAAGAAAAAAATCTCTAAATTAAGTGATGATGTTACTACTAGTATCCGACTAGATAAAACTCTTCCCCAAGTAAATATCTATATGTCACTTCTAAATCTTTCGCAGAATAACCAATTTTCTCTCTCTAGATGGATAGAGACTGACAGAAAAAATGACCCGCTAAATCTTATATTTGATATAATCATTTCACAAAAAATTTCAAATCAAAAGTTATACAGACAAAAAACTCAACAACTAAAGGCTCAACTTCCAAGAGACCTAGTAAGCAACATCATATACTTCAACATGAACCACAAAGAGAAAAATATAAAAGAGTACGCAAAAGAGTTTCAAATAGCCTTCAAG
The DNA here is from genome assembly GCA_026988975.1 of Campylobacteraceae bacterium. Classification (GTDB taxonomy): domain Bacteria; phylum Campylobacterota; class Campylobacteria; order Campylobacterales; family Sulfurospirillaceae; genus JAADIZ01. The sequence goes on along the minus strand of JALSKH010000030.1, from coordinate 3,026 downwards.
GACAAATCACTTGATTTCAGCAGTTTTTACTATGGCTCAAAGGTAGCTAGAGAACAGTATATTAAGCTTTTAGAGATCTCTGGACTTCTTTTTCCTCAAAGAGATAGACTTAAAAAGAGACTAGAGTTAGAGAGAGATGATCCTATCGCATTGACTTATACACTTGCATATCTTGACATCTTTACTCACAATTTTGAAGAATCATATGTTCTATACAATAAACTCATAGACGAATATAAACAAAAAGATACAACTACTATCTTTTTAGCTTCCGTAGCCTCCATAGGTGCGGGACACACAGAAAACGCCATAGCCCTACTCGAACTCTCCAAACTGATAGATCCTAGTAATATGGAGAGCAGATATGCCCTAGGACTTCTCTACCAAGAGGTGAAAAATTTTAAGGGTGCCTCTATCCAATATGCAAAGATCGGGGATAGTGGTTTTAAGTCAAAATTCTTCAGTTTTAAGATAGTAAAATAGAAAATATTAAGCCATATTAGTGTAACATTACTTATGAATTATATAAATATGTCTCTCTTTTCGGTCTTATTATGTACTGCCATATATGCTGAACCTATCACTCCTATACCTCTACATGTAGAGGGGCTAAATCCACAAAAAGTAGCTCTAGGTCATAAACTCTTTTTTGATACTATCTTATCAAGAGACAACACTATAGCCTGCACAAACTGCCACATGTTAAGTGATGGAGGTGATGACAATCTCAAAGTTTCATTTGGCATAAATGGCAAAAAGGGTGTGATAAACTCTCCGACAGTTTTTAACTCAAGATACAATTTTGTACAGTTTTGGAATGGAAGAGCAAAAGATCTGCAAGACCAAGCAAGCGGTCCTATCAAAAATCCTGTAGAGATGGGAAATAACTTTAAAAATCTTATACAAACACTAAATAAAACCCAATACAAAAAAGAGTTTGACAAGATTTACAAAGATGGAATCACTAAGCAAAACATAACTGATGCTCTAAGCGAGTACGAAAAAACTCTTATAACTCCAAATGCACCATTTGATAGATATTTAAGAGGAGATAAAAACGCTATAAGCAAAAACGCTGCAGAGGGTTACAATCTTTTCAAATCCAAAGGGTGCATCGCGTGCCACAATGGTGTAAACATAGGTGGAAATCTCTATGCAAAATTTGGATATGTTCAAGATGTCACCACAAACAATCTAGGCAGATTTAGCGTTACCAAAAATCCACTAGATAAGTACTTTTTTAAAGTTCCAACCCTTAGAAATATAGCTAAAACTGCCCCGTATCTGCACGATGGGAGATATAATACTTTAGATGAAGTAGTAAAATTTATGCTCAGATACCAGCTGGGAAAGACTTCAACACAAGCAGAAGTAGATAAAATCGTAGAGTTCTTAAAGAGCTTAAACGGAGAGATACCCAAAGCGAGCATAACCAAATGATGAAAAAATTTGATTCGTTTACAATTTTTCTTATATTTACTATTTTTTTTACCGCTCTATTCTCCCTTTACACCAATGAGACCTACAAAAAAGAGAAATCTTACAGAGTAATGCATGACTACATGTACAAATTAGCATCTCTTGATGACAAATTTGACACATTCTTGACAAGCCAAAAAAAGATAATGGATTTTGACTCTATAAATTATAGATTGAAAAAATTCGATGTTATATTGGAAAAAATACAAGACAATAAACTATATATAAACAATAAAACTTTTATGGAAAACGATCTATCGCAAATAAAAAGAACTTATATCAAAAAAAGAGTTTTGATAGAGAGATTTAAATCATACAATGCTACAACAATGTACTCTTTATCCTATCTGATAGACCTCTCCAGAAGTATAAAAAGATACCAAACAACTACGTATAAAAATGCAGACACTTACCTAGATGGAAGCATATATGAGCTGTTTAAAATCTATCTGAATTTTCAAATAGAAAACTCTGGCATCAACAAAGATTTAGCTTGGATATCGGCTCAAAAAAACAAAACAACAGAACTAACTCTTTTTCATGAAAATCTAAAATCAGCACTAAACAGAATCTCCAAGATAAACGGCATAAAGAAAGAGGCTCTCGCACTTCCATTAAAACAAAAGATACTAAAACTGCATAAAAGGCTCAACAAAATACATAATGCAACTGTCGCCAAAGAGAAAAACATAACTGCATTTATGTTTATATTTACCACTCTTCTGCTTATTATTTTAATCATGACTTATCGTAAATTTTTAAAAATTCAGACAAATCTAAAATCATTTAGATATGCTGTTGAAAACAGTGATGATTCAGTAGTAATCACAGATAAAGATAGACATATCACTTATGTAAATGAAGCATTTAGCAAAAATACCGGTTACAGTTTTGATGAAGCAATGGGCAAAAATCCAAATATACTAAAATCTGGCAAACTACCACAAAAATTCTATAATGATATGAATGCTATACTCAATAGAGGTGAAAAATGGAGTGGAGATTTCATAAACAGAGATAAAAATGGTCAAATCTACTACGAAAAAGCATCTATCACTCCGATGTTTACCAAAAATAAACTAAGTGGTTATCTAGCTATAAAATTAAATATAAGTGAATATATAAAAGAGCAAGAGAAGGTAAAATATCTTGCATATCACGACAATCTAACAAAACTTCCAAACAGAAGAAAAATGAAATTAGTACTAAGCCAACAAATAAACTTAGAGAATGATTTGGCTCTATTTTTCCTTGATTTAGATGGTTTTAAAGATATCAATGATACCTTAGGACATGATGTGGGGGACACTCTTCTAAGGGAGATATCTAAAAGAATTTATAAATATCTAAACAAAGAAGATACTTTTTTTAGAACTGGTGGAGATGAATTTGCAATATTGCTTAACGACATAAAAGACAGAAAAGATATAGCTAAAATTGCAAAAGAGATCATAGAACTCACCAATAAACCCATCCATGCACAGAGTCACATTTTAAGAGTTGGTATAAGTATAGGTGTGGCACTATATGGCAAAGAGGATATAATC
>JALSKH010000029.1 GCA_026988975.1 Campylobacteraceae bacterium | reverse complement strand
CCTTTATATAGTAGTTTATTATACTATATCTGTGGTTTTAAAGAGATAAATATAGAGAGTTTTTAGGATTATTTTGGTAGGATGTTTTATATTGTTTTGAGATTGGGTTCTTTCACAGTCTCGTAGGCATCAATTTTTATTTTTTCTATGCAGTAGCATCACAGATATTTTCCAGCAGCTAGTATTGGTAATATCAATGCATATACTTCATCAGACGCTTGAAGAACACTTTCTTGGTTCTAACACAAGAAATACATACAAAATACACTGCAAAACAGGCACTGTTGTACACTATTTGCTTTTCCTGTAATATCAGAATTAACTTTATTATTATGGTTTTATTAACGCAATAATAACAAGTTATATTTGGTTGCTTATTTTTTATGTTGTAATGGAGCGATTAAGGAGCGAATATAAAGATTCACAAGGGATTAAAACTATCGACTCAATCCCTCAATAATAATTTTTTCCATTTTTTTGGTATCTGCAAATTGTACACACTCTATAGAAGCTTCGATATATTGTCCATTGTCTATAAAATTACTGTAGTCTATTGGTCTATAGCCATTAGCCAGACATATTAAATCAAAAAATAGACGCAATATCCTTCCGTTTATCTCATAAAATGGATGAAGAGCGATAAGTTCGCCCTGATAGTATGCAACTCTTTTTGCAAATACTACTCTATCTGTATGAAGTTGCAAAAATTTTTCTTTTTCCAATTCGATAAAAATGCGTTTCGATTCACTTTCTAGATATCTTGCTAGGCAAAATTGAGAGTCTCCCTTACTCATGTTCATATCTCTATATAAACCAGCAAAATTATACAAAGATTCAAAAGTTTTTTTATGAAGACTTTTGAAGTAATCTTCATTAAAATCAGTGTTCACGGAAATATCTTGTGAAAATACCTCATAAGCCTCTAGGAGTAAATTATTTTCTATTTCATGTATTAGTTTTGAATCAGTTATGCCTAACTTGTTTTTAGGTACATCTGAGCCATCTATATAAATAGGAGAGTTGTCAAGCCGATACTTTGACATTATACTTTACCATCAAATCTTTTGCCTTTTTAATTAAAGATTTTGAAACAGGCTTGTACCCCTCAATTTTTTGGGAGTTATAAACTATTTTTAAAATCTCTTTTTTTTCTATGCGAAGAGTTTTCATATGGATACCTCAAGTATAATTTATTCATTATTATTATATCATAAGAAAATCAAACCTTACCTTGTGTGGGTTTTGTTGTATAAAAAAAGAGTTTTATAATATTAAGTTAGCCAAAGAAACCACACTTAGAATATAAAATATTGGACATTGAATCTTGTAAATATTTAATTCTAATTTATATAACTATGTTATGATTTCATAAAAAAGGCTAGATGTGAGATTGATTTTATCTGTGTTGGTTTTGTTGAGTGTTGGTTTGTGGGCAGATGTTTCTATGACCAAGGAGGCTATGCATGAGTACAAGAGGGGCAATATCTCAAAAGCTGTGAAATTGCTCGGCAAATCTTGTGATGATGGTGAGATGCAAGCTTGTGTTAATCTAGGTTATATCTACACAAGAGGGTTGTCTGTGAAAAAAGAGTTTGCAAAAGGGTTTGCCCTTTTGAAAAAAGCTTGTCAAAGTGGCAACAATAAGGGCTGTGTTGTTTTGGGAAATGCCATCATGGAAGAAGAGGGAAATCTTTGGTATAACTTTCAAAGAAACAAGGCTCCAACACCAAAAGATATAAAAGAGCATGAAAAAAGATTGGATGTGGGTAAAAAGTATCTTTCAAAGGCTTGTGATGCTGGTTTGGCTATGGGATGCAGTAGATTGGGCGGCGTTTACTGGAACTATATACAGCAAAACGGTGGTATAAAAAAACAACCAAAATTGGCCAAGAAGGCGTTTGATACCTTGAGTAAGGCTTGTGATTTGAAAGATATAAGAACTTGCATGCAGCTTGGATATACTTATGAAAATATCGGTGAAACAAAGTTTTCCGCTGCCGCAAAGATATATAAAAAAGCTTGCGACTTTGGATATAAAAAAGCATGTAGCGACTACGACAGGTTACATAGTTCAGGATACTAGAGAGAGGCTAGTATCCCGTTTGCTGCTCTTATGCCTGATGCCCAAGCAGCAGTGATTCCTCTGCTGGTTCCTGCGGCATCACCGATGATATAGTAGCTATCTTTTACCATAAAATTTTCATTTATGAACTTTGGTTTGTTTGAATATGTTTTGATTTCGGGATAGTACAGTATCGTTGAGGGATGCAGGACACCGGGAATTATAGTATCTAGCATTTTTAGGGATTTCCATATATCTCTGAGGATTTTTGCAGGCATACTTAGGGATAAGTCTGCTGCTACCGCACTTTTAAGGGTCGGCTCAAAATCATACAAGTCGCTATTGAAAGTCTCTTTCTTGCTCCTTGAGCCTAGTCTAAAGTCTCCCACTCTTTGCATTATGACAGAGCCACCGCTAAGTTGCATCACCATCTGTCCTAAAATTCTGCCAAATTGCTGCCCACTTACAACAGGCTCAGTCAATCTTATAGTTTTTAAAAGGGCAAAATTTACTAATCCATTTGGTTTGTTCTCTTTTGAGAGAGAGTGACCATTTACTGAGTAGTATCCTTTGTACTTTTCTCTGACTATATGTGCGCAACCAGAGTTTGTGCAAAAAGTTCTGACTTTATTTGGAAAAAGTATCTTTGGATCATAATAATCCTTGACTATCGGATAGTGCTCCTCTTTGGTTTCAACCCTTATGCCTATATCTACGATATTGTCATTGTACTCTACATGTAGAGTGTCCAACTGCTCTTGAAGCCAGTCATAATCCGCTCTTCCCGGCGCTAGTATAAGATTTTTAAATGAAATTTTTGAGCCATTTGTGAGTATTATCTCTTTTTTATCCGCTGCTACTTCGTGTACTTCATGTTGCAGAGCAACCTCTACATGTAGAGCTTTTAGTTTGTCTATCAGTGAAGAGATTAGCTGTGAAGATTTATCTGTTCCCACATGCGATTGGTCGATCGAAAGTATCTGTACTCCTATCTTTTGTGCTCTTTTGCTGTATTTTTCTATATTGTATTTTTGTTCTATTTTGGGGTAAAGGTGTGTTTTTACCTCTTTTAGTAACTTTTCTGCACTCTCTTGGCTCCAATGCTCCAGCGGAAAACCCACCGGAAATGTGTAGTTTTGTTTGCAGTCGTTTCTTAGTCCGCCTGAACTTATCTTTTTTTTCTCAAGCAAAAGTATAGAGCACTCAGAATTTTCTGCTAATTTAAATGCAGCTCCAAGACCGGCTGGGCCAGAGCCTACGATAATGATGTCATAATGTGATTTTACTGTTTTGTTTTTCATGACAGAGAGTATATCTTAAATTTTCTGAGCGACTCCTAAGACTTTACCTAAAATCGATACTTCGTTCAATTCTATAAGTTCAGTTTCATATGCACTGTTTTCTGAGATGAGTTTGAGTTTGCCATCTACTGTTATATCCAATCTTTTTACTAGTGTTCCTGCGGGAGTTTGCAATACAAATATCTCATTTTTGTCTTTTATGGGAAGTGTTTGACTTCGGTCTAAAAATATGATCGAATTGTTTTTGATGATGGGTTCCATCGAGTCTCCAAGGACATTTATGGCTTCAACATTTTTTAGCTTTGCCTCTCCTCTAAGCAGTATCGCCAACTCTTCATCCAACGCCAATGTCTCATACTCTTCATCGTCATTTATGGCACCCCATCCAGCAGAGGAGCTTATCTGTTTAAAATACTTTATGCTTATGAGATTTTGTGTCGAAGTGTGTAGAGATTCAGGAGATTGGTCAAAGAGTATATAATTTATCACCAAATTCTCCTTTGCGCAATACTCAACGATGGGTTTTAACGGAATGTTGTTGTTTTTCTTGGATCTAGAGAAGTGCTCTTTTGATATCTCCAAAGATGCAGCAATATCGCTATCAAATATCTTTCTATCCTCTTTTTGTTGCATATGAGCTCTTATCTTTTCTATGACGCTACTAAAATTCATATTTTGCTCCAATAGTTGATAAATATATCAATTTATCTGATAATTATATCAAAAATATCGCATAATTTTATAAAAGAAGGAGACGGTTAAATGAAAATACATCTTGATTTGGATTGTTTTTTTGCTAGTTGCGAGAGGGTATTGGATAGCTCTTTGTGCGGTAAACCGATAGCAGTTGGCGGTAGAGGCGATACAAAAATATTTCAAAAGGAGTTTTGCAGTAGGAGACTCTATGATAAAAATCGCGGGGCTTTTGTGCCAAATCTTTTTTACTCTGATGTTGGAGAAAAAAAGCAGGATTTTGATACATTTTTTATCGATAAAGATGAAGATAGGGTGAGGGTTAGAGGCATCATAACCACTGCATCCTATGAGGGTAGAGCTTATGGGGTAAAAACCGGCATGACCATATGGGAGGCTTTGAGATTGTGCCCTTGCTTGTTGGTTTTGCCACCAAATCATCTTTTGTACCATGAATTTTCACATAAGATTTTCGAATTTTTAAAACTTAAGATTCCTTTGGTGGAGCAGTATAGTGTAGATGAATTTTTTGGTGATTTGAGTGGCTGGGTTAGAGATGATGATCTTTTTTCCTATTGTCAAGAGCTGAAACAAGAGATTTTGGATAAGTTTGGGTTGCCTATAAGCATAGGTATAGCAAGTTCAAAATGGGCTGCAAAATTAGTCACAAACAGTGCAAAACCATTTGGGGTAAGAGAGGTAAAACCAAGTAGATGGGAAGAGTTTATAAAAGATATTCCAATCCAAAAATTTCCAGGCATTGCAAAGGGTTATGAGAGGAGATTGAAAAGCAGAGGTATCTATAAACTCGGAGAGATCAAAAGTGCAAAATCGCTCTTTTATTCTTGGAAAAAACCGGGAATTAGTCTCTATAAAAGAGTTTTAGGGATTGATAATGAACCTATAGCTACTAACCATCCTAGAAAATCTGTTGGCATAAGTAGAACCTTTGATCCCCTCAAAGAGAGGTGCGAGATAAAGAGAAGAGTGACTATATTGGCTAGAAATCTCTTTTATACTGTTTCTAAATTGGGTTTAAATCCTACGACATTCTTTTTAAAAATCAGATACGAAGATTATTTAAAGGCAAAACAGAGAGTGACGATAGATAGGCTTTTTAATGAAAATTTTTTCAAATTTTTGATTTTGGATATCTTTGATAAAATAGATCTCTATAAAGATTTTAAGATAAGATACATCGGAATCTCTGTATCCAATTTTATGGAGTACAAAAAGAGATCTTTTGATATTTTAAAATATGAGCAAGATCTTAAATTTAAAAAGCTAGGCGATTGTATAAAAACTCTAAGAGATAAACATGGTATCGATATAGTAAAAAATGGTTGTGAGATATAAGTACCCAACCAAGAGAAACACCAACTAATAGTGTTTCTCTTGGTTGGGTACTTAAAGCAAAGACCGTTTTAGTCTTTGCTTTATAAGGAGGTTTAATTGTTATGCATACTTATATAAGCATGAATCGCTTTTGCTGCGTTTTTGCCTTCGCCTAGCGCTTTTATGACAGTTGCTGCGCCACTGGCCGCATCACCACCTGCAAAGGTGCCCTCGACACTTGTCATATGGTTTTCATCTACGATAATTACTCCATTTTTATCTCTTTTGATTTCAGGTGCTTTATCCAAAAAGAGTCTGTTTGGAACAGTTCCTAGTGCCTCTATAACTGTATCCACACCCATATAGAAATTACTTCCCTCTATAGGAGTAGGTCGTAATTTTCCTTTTTTATCCTCTATGAGTTCCATTTTTACCAATTCCATATAGTCTATAAACCCATCATCATTTCCATGAAATCTAACAGGGTTTACTAATTCATGAAAGATAATTCCCTCTTCAAGTGCATGATGAAGCTCTTCCGCACGAGCAGGAGCATACTCTTTTGTTCTTCTATATATGATGTGAACCTCTTCCGCTCCAAGCCTAAGTGCAGTTCTAGCTGCATCCATAGCAACATTTCCAGCTCCTAAAACTGCTACAACCTTGCCCACATCTATAGGGGTATCCCACTCAGGAAATTTATACGCTTTCATGAGATTTGCACGGATGAGGAACTCGTTTGATGAGTAAACTCCATCAAGTGGATTCTCTCCTTGTATGCCCATAAATTTTGGAGCACCCGCGCCCATCGCTAAAAATACTGCATCATTTTGAGAAACTAGCTCATAATAGTAGATATTTTGTCCAACTGTATGATTTAACTCTATCTTGACGCCCATCTCTTCTAGTTTTTTAACTTCAGCGTCAACTATATCTTTTGGAAGTCTAAACTCTGGTATGCCGTATTGTAAAACGCCACCAGCTTTATGAAGTGTTTCATATATAGTTACAGCATATCCGAACTTTCTACACTCTGCTGCACAAGCCAGACCAGCTGGTCCGGAGCCGACTATAGCAACATGTTTATCTTCATTGTTTGCGACTATCTCTTCTACTTCTACTTTGTGTTTGGCTCCCCAGTCAGCTATAAAGGCTTCCAATTTTCCTATAGCAACGGGTTCGTCAAACTTTTTCAATATACAATCTCCCTCACACTGCTTCTCTTGAGGGCAGACTCTACCTGAGCACGCAGGGAAAGTGTTGTCATCTTTGACTAATAGATATGCCTCTTTAAATTTTCTTTGGGCAATTAAGAGATTCATCTCTTTGATGCCTATATTGACTGGGCATGCTGGTTCGCATTTTGGTTTTTTACATTGTATGCATCTTGCTGCCTCTTCTACGGCCTCATCTTCTGTGTATCCGTATGGTACTGATTTAAAGTTTTTTATTCGCTGCAATGGAGGCTGTTCTCCCATTGGAACTCTTGGTTTTATTTTTGGCATTGTCCACATCCTCCTTTGTGTGCTTCATAATATTCGTTTGCTTTCTTCTCCTCTTTTTTAAACATTCCATATCTCTTCATGGCTCGTGTCCAGTTAATCTTCCTGCTGTCAAACATAGGACCATCTATACAAGATAGTTTCATTTCGCCATCTATATAAACCCTACAAGATCCACACATTCCTGAACCATCTACCATCATCTGTCTAGTTGTAAAAAGATTGTCTATATTGTTGATAGCAAGCACTGTTGAGACAGCCTTCATAGTGGGTAATTTTCCACCACCAAATACATAATCAATTTTTACACCATTTTCTATCAGCCTTTTTAGTGTTACAACATAGCTTCCCTTGTCTCCAAGAGACCCATCTTCTGTAGTTATAAAGTGTCTATCTGCTATCTTTTTTGTCAAATACTCATCAGGATACACCTCTTTTTTGCTCGGAAATGTTTGTATAGATATGATATTATTTCCCTCGATTTTTCCAAGAGCATCACATATAGCATAGTTTTCAGCATGTCCACAAACTGCATCTGAAACTACAACTACTGTGCCGTAAGCCTTCTCCTCGATACCATTACCTAGTGGTCCTATGACATTTTCGAAGCTAGTCATCCCATCTCTTAACTCTTTGGATGTTTTACCAAGCTTTCTTATGAACATGGTAATTTTTCCATCATCAACTTTCATGACTGACATAGGGATTCTTTCCCCCTCTTTTCTAGTCATCAACATTACAAATTGCCCTGGATGAAATCTTTCGGCAACTTCTGGTGCCTCTACATCAACAAGGAAATCTATCGAATCCAAATCGATCATTTTTGTTATTTTAAACGCCACTGCCATCCTCCTAAAACTATTTTTGTTTAATACTATAGCAAAAAAAGAGATATGTATAGTAAAGTACATATGTTTTACATAATAATTATTATAATTTGAGATAATGAGTAGAAACGAAACACTTTTAAATGGGGTAAAAATTGTCTTAAAGCCCTATCTTTAGGGCCTTTGAAATTATATAGTTAATAATTGTTTTTATTGTTAGTTTAAGAGAACACCACACAGTTTGATACCCAAAACTAAGCTTTTGTGGGCACTCCTACTGTGTGGTGGTCTCTTTAAGGACATCTTATAAGAAATTCTATATAATACCACTATGAGTAGTTTTAACATAGTCAAGCTAGAAAATCAACAATGCAATATCAATATATCAGACAGACTTGATAAGAGTGCTATAAAGTTCATATATGGGCAAATTAAAAAGATAAAAAATACCAAATTTTCCTTGGTTAAGATTGATTGTTCGGAACTAAAAACGCTAGATTATGCTGGGGCTTTACTTTTGGCTGATTTGAGTGCTTCGTTTTGTGAAAATGGAGCATCTATCGTTGTGGCTGGATTAAATTCTGATTTTCAAAGCTTGATGTTTTTTGCCAGAAAAAATCTTCGACAGAAATCTCGCATAAAGTATATCAAAGAGAACTTTTTTATATCTATCATGATAAAGGCAGGCAAACAGACTCTGGATTCTTTAGAATCTTTTGCATTTTTTCTATCTTTTTTAGGAGAAACTCTTCTGCAGTTTTTCAGAGTTTTGGCGAGACCTTGGAAATTTAGATATAAAGCGACAGCCGTTCATATAGAAAAATCAGGTGCACAAGCACTTCCTATAGTAGCGCTTACCTCTTTTTTGGTGGGCTTAGTTGTTGCCTATCAGGGTGCAGAACAGTTGGCAAAATTTGGGGCAAATATATTTATAGTAGATATGGTCTCTATCTCCATGTTTAGAGAGCTTGCTCCCTTGATAGCCGCCATAGTTATAGCCGGAAGAAGCGCCTCTTCATATACCGCAGAAATCGGAACTATGAAGATAACAGAGGAGATAGATGCTATGCGCTCTATGGGTTTTGAGCCGATAGTTTTTCTTGTTTTACCTCGTATATTTGCGCTTGTGATTGCTATGCCGTTGATCGTATTTTTTGCTGATATTATAGGCGTATTTGGGGGAATGATAGTTGCAAAGTCGAGCCTGGGAATTTCATACACAGAATTTATACTAAGAGCAAGGGATGTTGTTGCGATGAAACATATACTCATTGGTCTCTTTAAAGCTCCATTTTTTGCTATGCTTATAGCGACAATCGGATGTTTTAGGGGTTTTCAAGTGACAGGTAGCACAGAAAGTATAGGACGATACACCACTATAAGTGTCGTAAATGCGATCTTTTGGGTTATAGCTTGTAATGCTTTAATCTCAGTAGTTTTGACGGATATAGGCATATGAGTAGGGTAATCATAAGCGTAAAGGATGTTGTTACTAGATTTGGCAAAAAAGTGGTGCATGATAAGGTCTCTATAGATATAAAAGAGGGCGAGATATATGGTATTTTAGGCGGTAGCGGTTCTGGAAAAACTACTCTTTTGCGAGAGATTATCATGTTGCAAAAGTTCAAATCAGGTAGCATTAGCGTTCTTGGCAAAAAGATAGAGAAGATATCATATAAAGATGCAGTAGAGTTAAAGAAAAACTGGTCAGTTCTGTTTCAATTTGGTGCACTTTTTTCATCTCTAAATGTTTTGGAAAATGTCTCAATTCCCCTGATAGAATATACCGATATGCCCAAAGATTTTATAGATGAGGTTGCTCTTAGCAAACTAAAGATGTCGGGATTGAAAAAAGAGGCTACATATCTTTTCCCCAGTGAGCTAAGCGGTGGTATGAAAAAGCGGGCTGCACTTGCTAGGGCTTTGGTTATGGATCCAAAGATTTTGTTTTTGGATGAGCCTACTAGTGGACTAGACCCCGTGGGTGCTGAAAATTTCGATAGACTTATAAAAGAGCTCGCAACTCTTTTGAAGCTAACAGTTGTTATAGTGACACATGATTTGCATACGATAGAGCATGTGCTAGATAGATTTTGTATAATTTTTGATAAAAAGATACTTTTTGAGGGAGATTTGCAAGAGGCAAAAAACTTCAAGCATTATGCTATAAAAGAGTTTTTGAAGCTGGAAAGGTAGAGTATATGGAGAAAAGATTGAGTTATATCGTCGTTGGTGCATTTATGATTGTGCTTACTTTGTCTCTTTTTTCGTTTTTATATTGGTTGGCTAGATATGGAGACGAGAGTGTGCAGCATGACTATTATCATACTTATTTTACGGAGTCTGTTTCAGGGTTAAGCGTGGAATCGTTGGTAAAATACAGAGGCGTAGAAGTAGGAAATGTAAAGGGTATCTCTATAAATAAGCAAAACAGTGAAGAGGTTGAAATTTTGCTAGAGATAAAAAAAGGCACACCGATAAAAAAAGATACTTATGCTGAGTTAGGCTCACAAGGGATAACGGGATTGAAGTATATAGAGTTAAAAGGCGGGGATAAAAATTCACCACTACTTAAGCGAAAAAAAGGTGAAATTCCAACGATAAAATCAAAAGTATCAGTTCTAGCATCACTATTTGATAATAGTAAAATCATTACACAAAAGATAAATGGAGTGCTGGATAAAATTGGGAATCTGCTTAGCGAAAAAAATATAGAAAATTTTGACAATATAGTTAAAAATTTATCAAACACAACCAGCTATATAGATAAAAATCGAGATAAAATAGGCAAGATGTTTGAACAAATATCAGATTTGAAGAAAAATATACAAAAAGATTTGGAAGTGATCACAGAAAATATCACAAGTTTTTCCGCTGATGGTAAAAAATTCTTAAATCATACTGTTGTGTTTGAAGATGCGCTTATGCCATCATTTAAAAAACTTGGTGAGATGGGAGAGAAAGCAGGGGCAGCAAGCGATGCTACGAAACTCTTTTTCAACGACATGACAACCCAACTAAAAAATGGTCAATTTGACTTTTCTGATATAGTAGAACAAAATATGCAAGTTTTAAATGAAACTGCATTGAGTCTTAGAAGTTTATCTATCAAATTAGATGAGATGGTAAATGAGTTAAAAGATAGCCCAAGCAATATACTGTTTAAATCGACCAAAAAGATTCCAGGACCAGGAGAGAGTCATGAATAAAATGATATTTCTAATTTTTGTTACTATTTTCATCGGTGGTTGCTCTTTTAAAGATGTAAGCCAACCGATAAAAAGATATGATTTACAAAGCGTAAACACAAAAAAGGTAAACTATAGCTCCGATAAAGTTTTAAAAGTTGCTCATTTTAAATCTCCTATTAATCTGCAAGGGGATAAAATCTGGTACCAAGTGAAAAGTTTAAGATTGGGCGCATATCTATACTCTAGTTGGAATCAGAATTTTAGCAGTATGGTTGAACAGCAACTCTCAAGCAGTATCTTTAAAAGTGGACTTTTTAAGAGCCTTTTTACAAATTATTCCAAGGCGAAAGCAGATTTTGTGCTGGAGGGTGAAGTAGTAAATGCTTTGCAAATTGTGGGCAAGGATAACTCGAAAGTGGTGTTTGAGATAAGGTTGTATCTCATAAATAGCAAAAATCATAAAATTGTTGGTTCAAAAGAGTTCGCATATGCTCAGAAGTGCAAACGATCCGATGCCATAGGTGCCATAAAGGCTTACAATGAGATAGTAAAAGTATTTGATAAAGAAGTGATATTATGGCTAAAGAGATTAGCGAAAGGCGACTAAATCGCCTATTGGAATTAAATAAAAAATTAGTCCTTGAAAATAGTTTTTCAAAGAGGATATCTCTTATATCGCAAACTATAAAAGATATACTAAATGTTGACAGATGTACTATTTTTATACATGACGAAGATAGCAAAAGTATGTGGTCGGTATATATAGATGGGTTAAGTTATATAGAAGTACCTGAAGACAAAGGTATAGCCGGAGAGGTTTACAGAACAAAGAAAACTATCATTAAGAACAGTCTCCAAAATGATAAACTCTTTAATAGCAGTATAGATGAAGGAAGTGGTTACATCACAAAATCAATCCTTGCTATGCCCATAGTAGGCTATGGAGGGCGAGTTTTGGGTGTTATGCAGCTTATCAATAAGATAGATGGGAGTGAAGGTTTTAGTGAAGAAGATGAGAAGATCTTGAACTATGTTATAGGGCATATCAGTGCTTATCTAGAAGTGATGACACAAGAGAAATAGGATAGGAAAATGAGAATTTTTTTAATGACACTATTTTTAGCAATGACTCTTTTTGCTAAAGTTGACTACTCGTCAATGAGTACGGAGGAACTTTTGGCGATGATTGGATTTGTTCCTGCAAAAAACGAGAAAGCCTTTAAAAAAGAGTTATCAAACAGGGTTGGAACCATGAGTCAAAAAGAGAAAAAGATATATCTTAAAAATAGAAAAAAGTTGAAATAATGAGAACACCACACAGTAGGAGTACCCACAATATCAAGAGGTTTTGTATAGACAAGGCAATTGTTCGCAGGACTAACAAGTTAATTCAAGAACAATTAACGCAGTATATACGAAACCTCTTGATACCCGAAGGGAAGCTTATTTTTGGGCAATCTTTAAAAGATAAAAGTTTTCGAATTAACAAGTTAGTACTTCAAATTTTATATTTCAAATCTTACCCAAAACTAAGCTTTTGTGGGCACTCCTACTGTGCGGCGGTCTCATCATGAATTTTGCAAAGATATTTCTACTCGAAGATGATATCAGTTTAAACGAAACAATAGCAGAGTTTTTAGAGGAAGAGGGCTATAGCGTCAGTAGTGCATATGATGGAGATGATGCCCAAGAGTTGATGTATGAAAATAGTTATGATTTGTACCTATTAGATGTAAATGTTCCGGGCTTAAATGGCTTCGAACTTTTAAAAAGCGCAAGAGAAAATGATGACAGTGTGCCTGCTATCTTCATAACTTCACTGAACTCTCTGGATGATTTGGAAGTTGGATATAAGAGCGGTTGTGATGATTATCTGAAAAAGCCTTTTGAGCTAAAAGAGCTTCTATTTAGAGTCCAAACTCTGCTAAAAAGAGAATTTGCACATCTACATAGTGAGATGATAAAGATTTCAGATAAGATTGAATATGACATGCTAAGCAATGAATTAAAAGTTGATAAAAAAGTGGTTAGAATTCAAAACAAAGAAGCTCTGCTACTTAAACTTTTCTTGCAAAAAAGAGGAGAGATAGTCTCTCATGGTGTTATATATGATACTCTGTGGGATTATGATGAGGTGAGTAGTGATGCGGCGCTGAGGACATATGTCAAAAATTTACGAAAAATCATAGGAAAAGAAAAAATTGTCAGTGTTAAAAAACTGGGATATAAATTTACGACAGAGTGAGAAAAAGACTCTACTCTCCTTTTTTATACTCTATCTATTTTTTACGACTCTCTTACTGCTTTTTATGGCAATTTTTTACTACAATACCCAAAAAGATTTGATGCTAAAAGATAAGCGGGTAGGTTTGTCAAAATATGCAAATGATGAGATAAAAAGATTGAAATACCTACATGTAAATTTCGATAGAGTACCTAGAATCTACCCAAGAGACAAGAGATTTAAATCTGCCATCTATGATAGTGTTTATACTAAAATTTTCTCACTCTTAGATAGCAGTGATGTGGATCTGAATGAAGATATATATCTAAAAGATGGAAGTATATACTATATAAAAGAGCTAGAATCTTACTACCTAGGTACAAAATATGTGGTTATAGAGGTCAAAGATGATGGTATATGGCTAAAAAGAGTCTATAAAAATCTCGCCATTTATGGTGGGGGAATTTTGGCTGTTTTGCTTTTGATGGGGTATTTTTTACTCTATCTTTTGCTAAGACCCATGAGAGAAGCGATAGAACTACTAGATAGATTTATAAAAGATACAACACACGAGCTAAATACCCCTGTAAGTACGATTTTATCAAATATCGAGTTAAGTTCGAAAGAGCAGATAGATGAGAAGCTGCAAAAGAGGTTAAACAGGATAAAAATTGGAGCTAGAACGATATCAAATCTATATCAAGATCTAGTTTTTTTGACTCTCTCCCAAAAGATAGAGTCAAAAAAACAAAACGAGGATATCGCGGAGCTTTTGCAAGAGAGATTGGAGTACTTTTCACTATCGATAGAGTCAAAAAAGATAACATTAAAATCAAAACTCTCAAAAGGCATATCTCTACATGTAGATAAGAAAAAACTGACAAAACTTATAGACAATCTCATCTCAAATGCTATAAAATACAATAAAATAAATGGCACTATAGATGTAGTTTTAGCTGAAAAGTACTTCTATATCAAGGATAGCGGCAGAGGGATAGAGAAGGATAAGTTGGATTTGATATTTAAAAGATATGAGAGGGCGGATAGAAGTGTAGGCGGTTTTGGGATAGGACTTAGCATAGTGAGTAAAATCGCACAAGAAGAGGGTTTAAGGGTTGAAATAGACTCTGTATTTAAAAAATATACCACAGTAAAGGTTTCATGGTGAGATTTTTCATACTTTGTTTGTTGTTGGTGCTAAATCTAAGTGCTTCAGTGTATCAAAAAAACTGCCTAAGTTGTCACAATAAACTACCCATAAAAATAGACAAGTTTTTCTATCGTTACCTACTAAAATATAGCAGCGCCATAGAGACAAAATACGCGATGAAACTCTACTTGCAAAATCCAAAAAAAGAGAACTCCATACTAAACCCCGCACTTCTAAATAGATTTGGAGTGAAGAAAAAGACAACTTTAAGTGAAAAGGATCTAAAAAAAGCCATAGATGAGTATTGGGATAAGTACAAAATCTTTGGGAAGCTCAAATAGTTTCACAATCATTTCACTTTTTTATTTTAAACTTCCACTATACGACGCGTAAAAACAAAAAAGGAGTTTGAGATGAAAAAGATACTTTTAGCAGCATTGGCAGTTTTTGCCCTAAATGCAATGGCTGCGGATGATGGTGCGACACTGTTTAAGAAGTGTGCAGGATGTCATGGAGCAAATGCCCAAAAAAAGGCATTGGGTAGATCGGAAGTGATAAATACATGGAAATCTGACAAGATTATGTCAGCTCTTCTAGGCTATAAAGCAGGAACTTTTGGTGGAGCCATGAAAGGCATCATGAAGGGTCAAACTGCAAGTTTGACTAAAGAGCAAATCAAAACTTTAGCCAACTATATTCCTACTTTGAAGAAGTGAGAACGATGATCCGTTTGTGATCAGTTTTCAAGATCTTTAACCCACACATAGCGCACATTACTTCAAATGTTTTTGGAGTATAAAAGAGTATATGTGTGGGGTCTCTTCTATACCACCAATTTAAAAATTCTTCTGTATCGTTATTGTGAAAAAGTGTCATGATCGCGATAATTCCATCTTTTTTTAAATGTTTTTTAAAAAGAAGAAGAGTCTCTAGCGGATTTTTTAGATGTTCAAAAACTTCTGTTGAGGTTATAAGATCGTATTTTTTATCTTTGTACACTTCATCGGGCTGATAAAATTTATCAAATATATCTACATGTAGAGATCTCTTTTCTATAATCTTAGAGAGCACAGGACCTGGACCTGAGCCAAAATCAAGTGTTTCTGTAGCTTCATCTTTTATTGTATCCCAAAAAAAATCCAAAAAATTTTCAAACATCTTTACATAGCCACTGTTTTCAATACTATTGTTATGATTGTCATATTGCCCTTTTTCTCTCTCTGCGGGGACAAAAAACTCATCTTTTATAGCAATGGCTTCACACACGGAGCATTTGAGATAAATTTTTTCCCTGGCTTCGTCATTGATTATTTTTGTCTCATTGCCACATATTTTACACTTCATTTATCTTGCCTTTGTCATATTTATTTTACAAAATTCAGCTTTTATATAAATATTTCTTGTTATTATACTGTTTATGAACAAAATATTGTCTTTTACCCTTTTGGGTATAGTTGCGATCTTTTTAATGTTAAGTTATGAGTCCAAATTTAAAGGTGATGTGATAAAGCTCGGAATGAGTGCGCCATTCTCTGGAAATAAAGCAGATTTGGGAAGTGATATATATGTGGGAGCAAATGCTTATTTTCAAGATATCAATGAAAATGGTGGCGTATATGGAAGATTTTTTAAAATTATCAAAAGGGACAATAGATATGAACCAAGAATAGCAGTTGAAAATGCAAAGAAATTTATAGATCAAGATAAGATATTTGCTTTCTTTGCTACTGTTGGTACCCCAACTTCAAAGGCAATTTTACCAATCGCGATAAAAAATAACATACCTTTTATAGGTGCATTCTCAGGTGCAGAATTTTTAAATCAAAATGAAAGCATGCTCGTTCTAAATGCTAGAGTTAGTTATGAACAAGAGACAGAAAAGCTAATTCACTATTTTGTAGATATCAAAAAATTTACAAGAATAGCAGTTTTTTATCAAAACGATAGCTATGGAATTTCTGGTTTAAGGGGAGTGAGAAAAGCACTTGACAAAAGAGATTTGAAAATTATAGGTGAGGGCAGCTACAAAAGAAATACTCTCTCGGTTGGAAATTCATTGTATGAGATCGGACTTACAAGACCAGATGCCATCATATTGGTAGGAACTACGATGCCGGTTGCCCAATTTATAAAAAGAGCTAGAAAAGATAGAAAAATAATAAAAAATATCAACTTTGGAGTTCTCTCCTTTGTTAATCCAAGACTTCTCTTAAAGACATTGGATTATAGATCCAAAAATATCTTTTTTTCTCAGGTTGTTCCATCTCCATGGACATCTAGGATAGCCCAAGTCATAAAGTATAGAGAACTTATGAGTAAATACTATCCGAAGAAGGATTTTGGTTTTATCTCTCTTGAGGGTTATTTTATGGCTAGGATGACAGTGCAACTCTTTAAAGATGTGGGGAAAAATTTCAACAAAGATAATTTTATAAAAGAGATGAATAGAATATCTAACAATATCAAAAGTAGTAGCAGATCAAAAGATCAGATGAGTAAATGCTACTATC
>JALSKH010000028.1 GCA_026988975.1 Campylobacteraceae bacterium | reverse complement strand
GTGCAACTCTTTAAAGATGTGGGGAAAAATTTCAACAAAGATAATTTTATAAAAGAGATGAATAGAATATCTAACAATATCAAAAGTAGTAGCAGATCAAAAGATCAGATGAGTAAATGCTACTATCTACATAGAGTTTATCTTATGAGATATACTGACGGTAGATTTGATATAGTGAGTCAAAAGTGATGAAAATAAATCCTATTTTTAAACTTTTGCAAAGTGTTGATCGGATGACTATAACCAAGAAAACTACTCTGCTTTTTCTAGTAATGGTTGTTGGAATGCTGTTTATAGGAAGTTTTTCGCATATAGGCTTGGGTAGAATGAGAGACAATTTCAATATTTTATATGCAAAGAGAATGCTACCTGCCATAAGACTAGAGCGACTCAAAGATATATATAGTGTAAATATTTTAGATACATTAAGAGATGTAGAGAAAGAGAATATCACATTTAAACAGGGTCGAGATGTTATCAAACTAGCACAAGATCTAGCGCAGGAAGATTGGAGTCAATATAAAAGAAGTTTTGACATAGACGAGAGTGATCTTGTCATAAGACTTCTAAAATCATGGGGTTTCTTTCCTAAAAAAGAGGCAAAAGATGATGAAAATAGTGATGAAAAGATACTAGCAGATAAAATTGAGCAGAAGATTGATTTTATAAATAGCATCTTAAATAACATAGTCAAACTTTATAAGATGCAAGAGAAGCAGACGGCTTTTTTATTGATGCAAGATCAACTCTATCCTACCATATACTCTGTAAATGCAGATTTAACCCAACTGATAAATATAAACCTAGAGGCTTCAAAAGCAGGGAAAGAGGATACGCAAAAAGTCTATACAAACACACTGGAGTGGATAGTAGCAGGAACAGTTGGGACGATTTTTATAGCAACTCTGATAGCATTCATAATACTTCAAAATATTCGCTTCTTACATACAAACTTAGAGAAAAGAGTAAAAGAAAAGACAAAAGAGCTACAAGAACTAAATAAAAATTTGAAGTTAAAAATAGAACAAGAGGTTAAAAAAAGTAGAGAAAAAGATGAGATTATGTTTAGACAATCTAGACTTGCAGCCATGGGAGAGATGATAGGAAATATAGCCCATCAATGGCGTCAACCGTTAAATGCCCTGAGCCTGATCATCCAAAGTTTTCAAACAAAAAGGATGCTAGGAGCCACGCTTAGCGATGAATTTATAGATGCTCAAGTGGCCGAGGGCTCTATGCTTGCTGAGAATATGTCAAAAACGATAGATGACTTTAGAAACTTTTTTAATCCAAACAAGGTAAAAGAAAATTTTAGCATTAAAAAAAATATAGAAAAAAATATAGAAATTTTATATAATTATTATAAAAAATATGATATTTCTATAGGGTTAGTATGTAAAGAGGACTTTGAGATAAAAGGTTATCCAAATGAGTTTTCTCAGGTCATTTTAAATCTGTTCTCAAACTCAAAAGATGCCCTACAAGAGAGGGGAGAAGCCCAAAAGTCGATAGAGGTCATAATATACAAAGATGATAATTTTGGCTACATAAATGTTATAGATAATGGCGGTGGAATAAAAAACGATATCAAGGATAGGATATTTGAGCCTTATTTTACTACAAAACACAAATCTGAAGGCACAGGAATCGGACTATATATGTCTGCCCAAATAATCCAAAAGCAGATGAAGGGTGAGATAGAAGCAGAAAATTGTTCGCACTATTTTAAAGATATAGGATTGCAAGAAGAGTGTGCAAAGATGATGATTAAGTTACCAATATCAGGAGGATAAAATGGATTTTGACAGTCTTAAAGATTGTACTATCTTATATGTTGAAGATGAAGAGTCTGTACGCAAACAGACCGAGATGATACTAAATGATTTTGTAAAAGAGGTTATTGTTGCAAATGATGGGGAGGAGGCTATTGAGATTTTATCTCAAAGAGATGTTGATTTGATCATCACGGACATCATAATGCCAAATTTAAATGGCATAGAGATGTTAAAAAAGATAAAAAACGAGCAAAAAAGAGAGATACCAGCCATCATAACGACTGCTTTTTCGCAGAGTGATTATCTTATAGATGCTATAAAGCTAAGAGTTGAGGGTTTTATCATGAAACCTATAAATATTAGAGAGTTAATTAATACAATTTATACTATAATGCTACCGATTGTTCAAAAGAAAGAGTTGCAAGATTGTTCGTTTATAGTAGAGGGACTCGCAGCTTTGATCGGTGGAAAAAAGATAGAGATACTCAAATACATAATGAGCAATCTTAATGAGGAAAATGTTTTTCATGGCTCATATCAAGAGATAATGGACAATGTAGGAGTAAGCAAGCCAACAGTTGTAGGTATGTTTAAACAACTTATAAATGCAGGAATACTAGAAAAAGTAAAAAATAAAATGTATAAATTTACAAATAAACACTTAATGAAGGTTTCAAATGATTAAAAAAATATTACTTTTAGTTTGGTTTTTTTCTCTAACTCTACTAATCGCAGCAGATGTGGTGGTTTTGAAGACAAACCAGGGAGATATAGAGTTACAATTGATGCCAAGTGTCGCACCAAAAGCATGTGAAAATTTTGAAACATTGGTTAAAAGAGGATACTATGATGGCATAATCTTTCACAGAGTCATCAAAAACTTTATGATTCAAAGTGGTGATCCGACAGGTACTGGTCGAGGTGGAGAGTCTATGTGGGGAAAACCATTTAAAGATGAGTTTAAGCCAAATCTAGTTTTTGACAAACCATACTATCTAGCGATGGCAAACAGAGGAAGAAACACAAATGGGAGCCAGTTTTTTATAACAACAGTACCAACACCATGGCTAAATGGAGGATATACTATTTTTGGCAAAGTTATAAAGGGTTTTGCCGTTGTGAAAAAGATAGAAAATAGTAAAACAACACCACAAAACAGACCGGTAAAAAAGCAATATATCATAAAAGCAAAAATTCTACAAAAATAAAAAAGGAGACAAAACAATGAAAAAAATCGAAGCAATAATCAAGCCATTTAAACTTGAGGATGTTAAAGATGCACTTACAGCCATAGATATAACAGGTATGACTATCAGCGAAGTTAAGGGCTATGGAAGGCAACAAGGACACTCAGAGTTATATCGAGGTGCTGAGTATGTTGTAGATTTTTTACCAAAAATCAAGATGGAAATCATAGTCAAAAATGATGCCGTAGATAGAGCTATACAGGCCATATCAGATGCAGCCAAAACAGGTAAGATTGGCGATGGCAAGATCTTTGTGAGCAGTGTAAACAGAGTCATAAGGATAAGAACAGGCGAAGAGGACGAAGAAGCTATATAGAGTTTTCGTCTCGCAATAACCCATAGGGATGATATCTATGGGTTATTGGTACATATGGCTGTATAGAATTTACCTTTCTAACTTTCTTAAAAACTTCAAAAAGTATTGCAATAAGTTACTCTGGCGATTGTTTTACTTACTACTTTTATTTTTTCCTTTATTTTAATGACAATATAATTATAGATTTTACTCATGAAAATTAAGTACTTATATTTGTAAAGAGATTGTAAAGATATATATTTATGTAATTTACAAAAAACCCTTAAAATTTCAGTTATAAACATAAAGGAGATCAGATATGAAAATTATCATAGCAACTATTTTACCATTGTCACTGTTCGCAGCATCTTTTAATGCGCCAATGCAAAAGTATATAGATGAGCTGAAAGTGCAGGCAAAAAATAGTGATAGCAGTTTTGTTGATTTTAGTGTAAAAAGAGGAGAAAAGATATTTACAAGTGTACATGTAGGGAAAAGGGGTAAAAAAATCTCGTGTGCTAGTTGCCACAGTCTAAATTTAAAAGCGAATGGTAAAAATATACATACCAATAAGGTTTTAAAACCTCTTGCTCCTTCGGTTAACAGTGCAAGACTTACGGTGGTTAAAGATACAAAAAAATGGTTAAGAAGAAATTTCAAAGATGTATATGTTAGAGCGGGAACAGCCAAAGAGAAGGGCGATGTTCTCTACTTTATAAATTCAAAATAGGAGCAAAAGATGAAAAATATAGTTTTAGGTGCAATTTTAACAGTTAGCGTCTCATTTGCAAGCGGCGTTAAGCCTGTCGATAATCAACTCTACAAAAAAGAGTGCGCAAGTTGTCATTTTGGTTTTCAGCCGGGATTACTACCTGCTAGATCATGGGTTAAATTGATGAATAATCTAGAAAATCATTTTGGAGATGATGCGAGTCTGGATAAAAATGATAAAAAACTGCTTGTTGATTATCTGGTGAAAAACAGTAGCGATAGAGCCATGAATTACAAGAGGAGCAGAAAGATAACAAGCTCTATTTTTGGTAATTCTACTCCGATCAGAATTACCAAGACGCCATATTTTATCAGAAAGCATGATGAGCTTAGAGTTGGTATGGTTAAACAAAAAGAGGTTGGTTCGATCAGCAACTGCATAGCCTGTCATACAACAGCCAACAAAGGCATATATAGTGAGAGAGCTATAAATATACCAAACTACGGACGATGGGAATGAAGAAGAGTTATATTTGGCCCTTCGCAAATCGAATTTCGCACATCTTAATGATGCTGTTTTTTGCTATAACCTACATATTAGGAGATTTTAAAAATCTCCTAAGCTATCATGTAGCATTTGGTTTAGCATTGGGTGTTTTGTTTGTTTTTAGAACTGGCTGGGGATTTGTAGGCCCTAGGTACTCAAGGTTCAAAGATTTCAACTTCAATCTACAAGATCTTAAAAAGTACATGCTCAATGTTTTTTCCAAAACAAAAGAGTATGCCGGGCACAATCCAGCATCAAGTTACGCGATTATAGCTATGATTATCGTTGCTTTTTTATCGATCATCACAGGTCTTTTAGCTTACGGTATAGAGGAAAATCACGGAATTTTATCATTCTTGCACTCAACATATTTTAAAAATATGGAGATTTTCAAAGATACTCACGAATTTTTCTCAAATCTATTTTTGGCGATAGTCGGTATCCATATGGTCGGAGCTCTTATGGATAAATTTATCAAAAAAAGTGATGCTGTTGACTCTATGATAAACGGATACAAAAAGTTGAAAAAAAATCTACATGTAGAGACAAATATATTTCAAAATCTTTATACTCTGATTTGGGTTGCGGCTTCACTTTTTTCTTTATACTATCTAATATTTACAAAAGACACTATCTTTATAGCCAATGCAAATGTAAAGCAAAATTATGCTTTGGTGCATAAGGATTTTGCAAATGAGTGTGGTAGTTGTCACATTACTTACCCACCATTTTTACTGCCTAAAAAGTCATGGACATTAATGATGAGCAATCTAGAAAACCACTTCGGGGATGATGCTTCGATAGATAAAGCTACAAATCACTCTATTTTGGCATTTTTGAAACAAAATAGCGCTGAAAACTCTACTCACCAAGCAGCTTTGGGTATATTAAATAGTTTAAAAGATGATAATGGTACAATAGCTATAACAAAAACATCTTTTTGGAAAAAAAGGCATAAAAAAATCTCTAAAGATGTGTTTGAAAGTGCAAAGGTAAAAAGCAGAGCTAACTGCAAAGCCTGCCATACGGATATACAAAATGGTCTTATAGAAAATGATCTGATAAATATGCCAAAAGGAGTATAGATGAGATATCTGTCTATTTTGCTGATACTTTTTACACTCAGTGTCGCAGACGGCGATAAAAAAAATGAATATGGGCATTTTTATAGTAAAGATTTGACATATCTAAAGCTAAATAATATGCAAAAAAAGCAGATGAAAAAGGTTCTAAAAGAGTATAGAAAAGATATGAAAGAGCTCAGAAAAGAGAAAAAAAGATTTGAAAAAAAGAAAGAGAAACTTTTTCTGAGTGATAAATTTGATAAAAAGAGACTTAAAGATGTAAATACAGATATAAACAACTTCTCTTCCGATATAGAGACAAAATTTTTAAACGCTATACACAAGATACTTTCAAAAAAGCAAAGAGAGAAATTTGTGTTGTATATGCATGAATGGGAGGCAGATTGAAAATAGTACTAATTGAAGATGATTTGGATATGCAAGAGTTACTAAGGGACTATCTTGGAAATTATGGATTTATGGTTAAAGCTTTTGAGAAACCACTTGTTGCTTTGCAGTATTTAAAAGAGTGTAAAGAGTGCTCTTTGGTTGTTTTGGATTTAATGCTCCCTCAAATGGATGGTTTTGATGTTTGCAAAAAAATAAGAGAGCAAAGCACTATTCCAATTATCATTTCAAGTGCAAGGAATAATCTTGGAGATAAAGTTGTAGCCTATGAGTATGGCGCAGATGATTATTTGGCAAAACCCTATGAGCCAAAAGAGTTGATTATGAAGATAAATGCAATCTTAAGAAGAGTCAACAACAGTATCAAGATAAAAAAAGTTGGAGAGTTTGAGATAGATGAAGAGAAGATGCAAATATCCCAAGATGGGCATGAGCTAGGACTTACTATGATAGAGTATAAGATTTTTTCTCTATTGCTAAATGAGCAAGATAAAATTCTCTCTCGCGAAGTAATTGCAAACCATCTAGGAAGTGAATTTGTGCATATAAAAGACAGAGCCATAGATATGCATATAAGCAACATAAGAAATAAAATTTTTGATGACCCAAAATCTGCAAAATACATCAAATCAGTTTGGGGCATTGGATATAAATTTATCGGATAAATATGACAATTTTTAGAAAAATTTTCTTCCTGTTTTGCACTAGTATTGCTTTGATGTACTATCTTTCGACACAGACTAACAAGGTAACAGATGAAAAAATAGCACTTGTTTATACGCAAAAATATATACAAGCTTCCAAAGAGCTTTTTGGGTATCTTATAGATGGTGATATAGAGTTGTTAAATCGCAGAGCAAAAGAGTTGGGATACAAAAAAATAAAAATCAATCTAAAAAATAGTGCAGTAAAAACTATACACGAAGACAAAGTATCTTTTGGTGTCGTAAAAGTTTTACAAAAAGATGGAGCTTACTTTTTATATATAAGGTACCTTGATGAGAGCTTGGTTTTTTATGATAAAATGCAGGCACAAGAGTTTGAGCAAAAAGAGCGATTAAATTACTTGATAATATCCGATATAGTTTTACTAATAATTATGTTTATTGTAATCATCAGGATTTTAAAGCCCATCAAAACGATATCTGAAGGTATAGAAAAATTTGGTAAAGGGGATTACTCTTGGCGGTTAAAGCACAGTGGCAATAATGATGAAATCGCAAAATTAGCAAGACAATTTAATAAGATGGCAGAAAACATAGATACTCTTATAAAGTCTCGTGCACAACTTTTGAGTGACATAAGTCACGAGTTAAGAATGCCCATAGCCAAATCAAAACTATCCCTTGAAATGATCGAAAAAAATAAATATACAGATATATTAAAAAGAGCCATAAACCAAATAGACAGCCTAACAAATGAACTTTTAGAAGCAGAGAGATTAAACTCCAATAGTGTAAAGATGGATATGAAAAAACACAAAATCGATGCCGTTTTAGCTGAAGCTCTCTCAAAGATGATGATAGATGACGAAGAGCAAATCGAAGTGAAGATGATCCAATCTTTTGAATGCGAAGTGGATATAAACTACCTGTCAATCGCCATAAAAAATTTGATAGATAATGCTATAAAATACAGAGAAAAAGGGAAGGTTAAGATCACCGTAAAAACAGATACTTTAGAGATTGCAAATTTTGGTTCACCTCTAAATAGAGAGCTTGGATACTATCTACAAACTTTTACACAAGATGATAGCTCAAGGGGATCAAAAGGGTATGGTTTGGGCTTAAATATAGTAAAAAGAGTTTTGGAGTATCACGGCTATAAACTTAAGTATAAGCATGAAAATAGGCAAAATATATTTTCAATTATTTTTTAATTTTACATTAGATTTTAGGTGATGAAAACCACCTAAAATCTA
>JALSKH010000027.1 GCA_026988975.1 Campylobacteraceae bacterium | reverse complement strand
ACTCTACTATGTGGTTTGGTTGGAGATTGTTACTGCTAGGGCTTTTAGCAGCAGTAAGTGCGAGAAATTTTGCTATGAGTTTTAACAGGTGGGCAGATAGAGATATAGACAGATTTAACCCTCGAACTGCATCAAGACCGAGCGTAGATGGCAGAATTGGTGAGAAAAATATAAAAATTTTTATACTTTTCAATGCTTTGATTTTTATTTTTGTTGCCTATCTTATAAATTCACTTGCCTTTTGGCTCTCATTTCCAATTTTGATCATATTGGGTGGATATTCGATATTTAAACGATTTTCTGAGACTGCACATTTGGTTTTGGGACTCTCTTTGGGATTAGCTCCCATTGCAGGAGCTGTGGCGATTGGAGGAGATATTCCACTATGGTCCGTGATGCTCTGTATCGGAGTGAGTTACTGGGTTGCAGGATTTGATCTTCTCTACTCTTTGCAGGATATGGAATATGACAAAAAGAACAATCTCTACTCTATCCCCTCTAAATACGGCAAAAACGCGACTCTTTTTATCTCTAAACTTTTTCATTTTCAAACCATACTTTTTTGGATATTTTTTATTTATATGGCAGGTTTGGGTTTTTGGGCGTATCTTGGAGTTTTGATTTGTGCCGCTATACTTTTAGCTGAGCATAAAATAGTAGCAAAAGATTTTTCAAAGATAGATAGAGCTTTTTTTACTTTAAACGGGTATTTGGGTATCATATTCTTTATATTTATCTGGCTAGATAGGATTTAGGAGTAAAAGATGCAAAATATTCGCTTTGTGCCAGCCCCTTTAAAGATTGATTTTAGTGAAATTGGCAAAGAAGATGAAAAGTACAAAAGAGAGTTTGATAAATTAGTCGTGGGTGATGAAGACAGTGTAGGACAGTGGCTAAAACAGGCAAAAGCAAGAGGAGAGACGAGTGAAAGCGACCAAGTTGTATTAAATCTCATAGTGGAACTTCATAGGAAGATAGATGATTTAACCGCTTTTATAAAAGATGAAAAACCGGATTTTTTAAAATTGGACTATAGAAAAGATATAGAGGCGATTGGTTTTGAGCATTTTAAACTCTTAAATGGTGAGCTTAAGATGGATACTAGATATTATGGGCGTATATTGATGCCCGTTTTTCCAAAAAGAGAGTTTCCTCTATTTTTTAAAGCAGTGGATGCAGATACGGCACAAATTGTATTGATGCATGAACCAGACACCAAAGATTGGAGTAGTTACATGAGCGCAAGAGAGAGAGTTATGATACGAGAGGCAAAAGCTTTAAAGGATGGAGATAGATGAGTATAGAGTTGTTGGCTATAGTAGCTCTGAGTATCTTGGTTATTGTTATGTTCTTGCTAAATGGTATAAGGGATAAAGAGTTATCAAGAAAATTGAGACTTTATGAAAAAAGTATAGAAGAGTTAAATAGACAAAATCATACTATCTCAAAAGAGTTATCTAGGATTTCCGAAAAAGAGCCAAAAGAGGAGGATAATCTACCTCAAATAAAAGCCAGAATCAAAGAGGAAGTACAAAAATCATTAAGACCTATGGTAGAGTCTATAAAAGAGATTGAAATTGTCATGCAAAATTTTCAAGATGAACAGATACGAAGAATCGATGAGCTTGAAGATGGAAAAAAAGTTGTTAATTTTGCTCCAAAAAATATGGCTAATTCAAATGAAAAACTGATAATTTCCCAATACAAAAGCGGGAAAAGCGAAGCTATGATAGCAAAAGATATGAGGATTGGCATAGGTGAAGTTGATCTTATACTAAAATTGGCGAATCTGAAATGATAGAAGTTGATGCCTCATGGCAAGATATAGTTTTAAAAGCATATAAAAAACTAGATCCTAGATATAGAGAGTTTCTGGAAAAAGATGAAGGTTATTTTCCATCATTTGATCGGTTTCTAAATGCTTTTAAAACTTTGTCTTTGGATAAAACCAGATATATACTTTTTGGACAAGATCCATATCCAAGAGAGCAAAGTGCTATAGGTTATGCCTTTATAGATGGAAAAGTAGATAAAATCTTCAGTGAAAATGGACTTAGCAAAGAGGTAAACAGGGCAACAAGTCTAAGAAATTTTATCAAAATGCTGTTGGTTGCCAATGGAAGCTTAAGAGAAGACGAGACTTCCCAAGAGGCAATCGCAAAAGTAGATAAAAGCAGGTTTATAACAGATATAATGCAACTAAAAGAGAATTTTGAAAAAAATGGCGTACTTCTTCTAAATATATCGCTAATTTTTACAGATAAAAAAAGTACAACTCTACATGTAAAAGAGTTTTTGCCTTTTATAGAGGAGTTATTGTATAATTTAAGAGGAAAAAAAATAGAGTTGATAATGCTAGGAAATATATCAAAAAGTATAGAAAAAAAGATACCAAGCAGCCAAAGTTTCGTATCATTTAAAGCAGTACATCCATACAATATAAGTTTCATAAAAGAGAAATCTGTAAGAGATTTTTTTGCTCCGATGGATCTGCTGCTTTGTTAAATTGGTACATCTTGTAGTTTTGTTTATGCTCTCTCTTAGAGGGTAAACAAAACTACAAGATAGATAAAAAGGTAAAAAATGTTAATAGATGGACACGGTAGAAAAGTAAATTATTTGAGAATTTCAGTGACTGAAAGGTGCAACTTTAGATGTCAATATTGTATGCCTGAGAAGCCTTTTTCTTGGGTTCCTAAGGAGAATTTACTTAGTTTTGAAGATCTCTTTTTGTTTATCAAAGTTGGTATTGATGAGGGAATTGACAAGATTAGGATCACAGGTGGAGAGCCACTGTTGAGGGCTGATTTGGATAGTTTTGTGAAGATGATATCTGATTATAAGCCAGATATTGATCTAGCCTTGACGACAAATGGCTTTTTGCTTAAAGAGACTGCACAAAAATTAAAAGATGCGGGACTAAAGAGATTAAATGTCTCATTAGACTCCCTCAAGGCTGGAGTTGCTATGAAGATAGCACAAAGAGATGTACTTATAAAAGTTTTAGAGGGAATTGATCGGGCTTTACATGTAGGGCTTGGCGTAAAGATAAACAGCGTGCCTCTGAAAGGCATCAACGATGATGAAGTTTTAGCTTTACTAGAGTTTGCAAAGTCGAAAAATCTACAGATTAGATATATAGAGTACATGGAAAATAGATTTGCAAAAGAGAAACTTCAAGGTTTAAATGCACAAGAGATACAAGATATCATATCTACAAAGTATAGTTTTAAGCCAGTTGGCAGAGTTGCTTCTTCTCCTGCTCACCTATTTGAACTTGAAGATGGATATAGATTTGGCATCATCGACCCGCATAAGCACGATTTTTGCGAGGATTGCAATCGTATCAGATTGACGGCAGAGGGAATGCTTATACCTTGCCTGTACTTTGATGAAGCTATGAGTATAAAAGAGTCTGTTCAAAAAGGTGATGTTCAAGCCGCTGCAAATGTTTTAAAAGAGGTGCTTGCAAATAAACCTGAAAAAAACAAATGGAGTAGCGATAGTGAAAATGAGACTTCAGATCGAGCTTTTTACGAGACAGGTGGATAGTCATGGATGAGTTGTTTAGCTTAACTATAAAATTTCACACAGCATTTGTCGGGATACTTTTGATTTTGGCGATTATTAACTATTTTGTTTTAAATTCTACTCTTGGCTATGATGCTTTAGTAAAGCGAGTCAGGACAATCTTGCCTATATACTATGCATTTTTAGCCGCGATTATATTCACGGGGCTTGTGCTTTTGGGTGTTGCAAAGTTTAGTATAAACCATGTAGTTATCTTGATGGTATTGGTTTGGTTTGTGATATTTATGATGACCATAAGAAGGTACAAAAAATTCAAATCTTTAAGATCAAACGATAAGAGAAGAATAGGTAGATTTATAAGGTTTTCAAAGAGAAAACATCTTATAGATATAGCTTTGATCATAGCTACTATGGCTATTGTTTATGCGTTGAAATTGCCCAATTAAACTTTCAAATGCAATTTATCTACTCTAAAGATGCAAAAAACAGTACAATGAATTTGAGTGTGAGAGAGTATGCTCACATTTTCAAAGTTAGACGGGTTAAAAATGGGAAAATTTTGTTTTTTAGAAATATGGAAGATGACTATATTTATAGATATGAGATCAAGAATATAGACAAAAAGAGTGCTTTTTTAGAACTTAAAGATAGTAAAATTCTAAAAATAGAAGCAAAAAAATCTCTTCATATTGGGTGGTGCGTTGTTGATCCTAAGACAATAGAAAAGACACTTCCTTTTTTGAATGAGCTAGGAGTTAGCAAGATAAGTTTTGTTTATTGTGATTTTTCACAGAGAAATTTCAAGATAGACTTAGAGAGAATCAATCGGATATTGATAAATTCATGCCAACAATGTGGAAGAAGTTCCCTGATGCAGATAGAAATTTTAAAAAATTTACAAGAGTTTCTAAAGCTTTACCCTGATAGTAAAATTATAGATTTTAGTGAGAACAAGTTAGAGAAAAATAGTGATTTTGACTCATTTTTAGTGGGTTGCGAAGGCGGCTTTTCAAAAGCTGAGCGAGCCTTGTTTGACAAAAAAAATGTAGTAGGATTTGAAAATTCTATGATTTTAAGAAGCGAAACAGCAGTGATATCTACTGTTATATTGAATTCTTAAGAGTATTGTGTTATAATTACAATTCCCCTCCCCCTATATAGCGGTAGGCTCTAAGGGTCTATCGCTCAACACTTATAACTGAAATGCAACTTTTACCACCTAGGTATGCTTTATAGTGCGTAAGATCAGTTATAACTAGGGGATTTTAATTTAAACTATTAAGGAAAATAAAAATGAAGAAAAATATTCACCCAGAATATGTAGAATGTACTGTTACTTGCGCTTGTGGAAATAAATTTGAAACAATGTCAAACAAACCAGAGATGAGGATCGATATATGCAACGAATGTCACCCTTTTTTCACTGGATCTGAAAAGATTGTGGATGCTGCAGGTAGAGTTGAGAAGTTTAAGAAAAAATACAATATGAAGTAATTTTCGAGAATTTGGTGCCAAAAATTTGGTATATTTAATTCCTACTCCGATAGGAAATTTAGACGATATTTCAGTTAGAAGTTTAAAGCTTCTAACTGAAGTCAAAACTCTTCTTTGTGAAGATACAAGAGTTACAAAAAAACTCTTAACCCTACTCTCAAATCGAAATCAACTAAAATTCAATATAGAAAATTTTATCTCTTTTCACTCTCATAATGACAAAAAAGTCTTAGCTTCGTTAAATGATGATTTTTTTAGAGAAGATGTTATTTTTATGAGTGATGCAGGTATGCCTTGTGTTAGTGACCCAGGAGCAAATTTGGTGAAATATGCACAAGAAAAAGGCATCGAATATGAAGTGCTTCCCGGAGCCAATGCAGCTCTATTGGCATACGCTTCTAGTGGATTTGATTTCGCAAAGTTTACATTTTTTGGTTTCTTGCCACATAAAGGAAAAGAGAGAGAAAATTTACTAAATGAGGCTCTTGATCTGTATTCCACCGTTATACTTTATGAGTCACCCCATAGAATCGAGAAGCTTGCAAATGAACTAGCCTTATTGTGTGGTGATCGAAGGATATTTGCCATAAAAGAGGCAACCAAAAAATTTGAAAAAAAGTTTTATTTAACTGCTTCAAAATTTCCAGATTTTTTAAAAAGCATAAATGCAAAAGGAGAGTGGACTATAGTGCTAGAGCCCAAAGAGAAGAGCAGGGGTGTAAATATAACAAAACAGGATATAGAAGCACTTGACATTCCTCCAAAATCCAAAGCAAAACTACTCTCAAAACTAACAGGGAAAAGCATAAAAGAGTGCTATTTATACCATGCTTAAAGAAAGTTTAGATAAAATAACTTATGATTATTTATGGAAAACAACTATTTTTATACATTTTACAAAACTATCCGGAAAAATTGCTCAAAGTGCAGTTGTCCAAAAAGTGCGACCAAAAGCTTTTTAATAAAATCAAAAGAGTTTGTGAAGTTACTTTGGTAGATAATAAAAAAGCCCAGGCTTTGTGTCATGGTGGAAATCATCAAGGTTTTATAGCTCACATTGAAGATATTAGTTTTGAGAGTTTTTCTAAAGTTAAAAATTCCAATTTTTTGTTAATTCTTCAGGGCATCACAGATGTTGGAAATATCGGTGCTATCATCAGAAGTGCTTATGCTTTTGGAGTTGATGGAGTTATAATTAGTGGTATAAAAAGTATAAATTTAGAAGCAATCATTAGGACAAGCAGTGGAGCTATTTTTGAGATGCCTGTCGTGCTTGAGCCAAATACGCTTGATTTGATAAATGAACTAAAGCAAGTGGAGTTTAAGCTTTACGGTGCCGATATGGGTGGAGCTGATCTGAAAAATATAAAATTTCCAGGCAAAATTGCATTGATGATGGGTAGTGAAGGAAGTGGAATACCAAATAAAATAAAATCAAAATTAGATGAAATAGTGTCTATAAAAATGGCGAGAGAATTCGACTCTTTGAATGTAAGTGCAGCAACTGCGATACTGTGTGATAGGATTTTTAATGGATGAATTTAAAAAACTAGAAGATTTAGGATTAAAAGAGATTTCAAACAGAACCCATATAGAGGTGAAAACTTTAGAGTGGATGATAAATTCTCAATTTGAGAAATTAAATAGATCTAGTACGGTCGGATTTGTAAAAATTCTCTCAAGAGAGTATGGGCTGGATTTGGAAGAGTGGCTAAATGAAGCCGAAAGATTTTGGAGTGAAAATAGAGCAGATGATAATAGTCAAAAAATCTTTATAGTTCAAAAATCAAAAAATGGCGTTAAAACAGTAGTGGTTTTGATTGCTCTTTTGGCACTTATTGGCATACTATATGGCGCTTATATTTTTTTAGATAAAAAAGTGGATATATTTGATAATTCGGTAGCAAAAAATGATACAAATTTTTCATATGAAGAGACGCCCGTGGTAAATGAAGCCAAAGAGGTTCTTGAAAAAAATATAACCGATAAAGATTTGAACGATACAAAAGTTTTAGAAACCAATCTAACAACAAACTCAAGTTTGATAGTTGTTGATGAGCAAAATAGTAGTGAAGTTAACAACTCTAAGCAGGTTAACTCTTTGGAATTAAATAGTTCAAAAGAGTTAAAAATAAAATCAGATACTATTGCAAATGTTGATGAAGATTATATATCTCCAAAATCCAAATTATGGGTAGGAATTATTTACTTAGATAATTTTAAAAGAGGCTCTTTTATAGGAATAAAAAATTTTGAGTTAAATGCTTCAAGAGATCAACTTATAACAACAGGACATGGTAATTTTGTTCTTCAGTTTAATGGAGAAACAAAGAGATTCAAATCCCAAAAATCTATCAAACTGCTTGTAAAAGATGGAAATATCTCCGTCATTTCAAATGAAAAATTTAAAGAGTTAAACAGAGGTTCCCTTTGGTAAAATTTTTTATAATATTTCTTCTTTTTTGTGCATCTCTTTTTGCAAACTTGCAAGAGGCGATAGAGAGTTTTGTGTCACAAAAGGTATATGCTAAGCAGGAAAATTTGATCAAAGTCCTCTTTAGGGATAGCAACAGTTTTTATAAAGTTAGTGACGGCAATGTAGATAGTCTTAAGGTGATTAAAACGCTAGAAGATAACGGTCTTTTCAAGCTCTTTTATGACAAGCCTATCTCTCTTACGGTTAAGTTTGTAACTAAAAAAAATGCCCTGATTTTTATGAAAGTCATATCTCAATCTTTAGAATCCATAGGATACAACTACTTTTTAACAACTAGAGCTACAAAGAGTGATGGTAAATTTGTTTGGATTATAAATCTTCATACCAAACACTTGATAAATCCTACTCTCTTTGCCAAAGAGTTAAGCAAACATCGCTGTATAGTTGACAATGTAAGTAAAGACGACACAAACTCTTGGATATACGAGATAAACTCTGATAATGCAAGGCTAGAAGCAAGAAATATCGACTTAGACGATACAGTAAAATTAAAAAAACCGATAGAACCATACCTAATATATACAAAAAATGCAGTAAAAGTTAAATTTAAAACAAGCTTTAGCGACCACTGGTATCCATCTATAGTCTTCTTAGATAGGGCTCTACATGTTGTCTCTCAAACCAAAATAGATGAGAGAACATATGTCTTAAAATTAGATATACCGCCAAATAGTGCATATGTAAAAGTGAGAGATATCTATTCGTTAGACAATATAAAACATGGTCTATCCGTATATCTTCAAAGCAAGGAGTAAAAATGTTTGATGAGATAAGATTTAATACGATTGAAAGATTGCCAAATTATGTATTTGCAGAGATAAATGAGATAAAACTAAATGCCAGACGCGCGGGAGAGGATATCATAGATTTTTCGATGGGAAACCCAGACGGCAGAACACCTCAGCACATTATAGATAAATTGATTGAATCTGTTGATAAAGACAAAACCCACGGATATAGCGTCAGTAAAGGTATATACAAGTTGAGACTCGCTATTTGCAACTGGTATAAAAGAAAATATGGTGTAGATTTAGATCCAGATACTCAAGCAGTAGCGACTCTAGGCAGTAAAGAGGGCTATGTGCATTTGGCTCAAGCTATAACAAATCCAGGAGATGTGGCGATTGTTCCAGATCCGGCATATCCTATACACTCTCAAGCTTTTATACTCGCAGGTGGAAATGTGCATAAAATGGGTTTGGATTTTGATGAAAATTTTGAGCTTGATGTAGAAAAATTTTTCTTTAAACTGAAAAAAGCTTTTAGGGATTCTGCCCCAAAACCAAAATTTGTAGTGGTAAATTTTCCACACAATCCAACAACTGTGACAGTCGATAAATCATTTTATGAGAGATTGGTAGCATATGCAAAAGAGGAGAGATTTTACATCATCAGTGACATCGCATATGCTGATATAACATATGATGGATATAAAACACCTTCTATATTTGAAGTTGAGGGCGCAAAAGATGTCGCGGTTGAGAGTACAACGCTATCTAAAAGTTACAATATGGCTGGCTGGAGAGTCGGTTTTTTTGTCGGAAACACAAAACTCATAGGGGCTCT
The DNA here is from genome assembly GCA_026988975.1 of Campylobacteraceae bacterium. Taxonomy (GTDB): domain Bacteria; phylum Campylobacterota; class Campylobacteria; order Campylobacterales; family Sulfurospirillaceae; genus JAADIZ01. The sequence goes on along the minus strand of JALSKH010000027.1, from coordinate 15,828 downwards.
TCAAAAGATAAAGTCATGGTTTGATTATGGTATGTTTACTCCCATACAAGTAGCCTCCACAGTCGCACTTGACGGACCTCAAGAGTGTGTCGGTGAAATCATAGAAAATTATGAAAAAAGAAGAGATGTGTTGATAGAGAGTTTTAAAAATGCAGGTTGGGATATGGGTAAACCAAAAGCTACGATGTTTATCTGGGCAAAGATTCCAAAAGTTGCATCTCATCTAGGTAGCATGGAGTTTTCAAAACAGCTTTTAACAGAGGCAAAGATAGCCGTAAGTCCAGGAATCGGCTTTGGTGAGCATGGAGACAATTATGTAAGAGTTGCACTGATAGAGAATGAAAACAGAATCAGGCAAGCCGCAAGAAATGTAAAAAAATATTTAAAGAGTTTGGAAAACGAAGTTTCTTGCCGATAGGCAAAGCTTTAGTAGAGCGTGAATTTACTAGGAATTTACTTCCTAGTAAAGATGACAGTTAAATAATATTTCTTGCCGACAGGCAAAGCTTTAGTAGAGCGTGAATTTACTAGGAATTTACTTCCTAGTAAAGATGAAAATAAAATAAGTAATTTCTTTGCGACAGCAAAAGCTTTAGTCGCGAGGAATTTTTACGGAATTTACTTCCGTAAAAAGGGGACAGTTAAATGATAAAAGTTGGAATTATAGGTGTAGGTACAGTTGGAACAAGTGTTGTAAAGATTTTGCAAAAAAACAGAGATATTATAACTGCAAGAGCAGGAAAAGAGATAAGACCGGTTTTTGGAGTTGTTAAAAATCTAAACAGAGACAGAGGCGTTGATATTCCGCTTAGTGATAGTGTGGACGATGTCTTAAATGATGAGGAGATAGATGTTGTTGTTGAGCTTATGGGCGGAGTTGATGATGCCTTTAAAGTGGTAAAAAAAGCCCTTGCAAAAGGCAAAGCAGTAGTAACTGCAAACAAAGCAATGCTTGCATACCATAGATATGAACTTCAGCAAAGTGCAAATAGACAACCTATAGGTTTTGAAGCAAGTGTTGCAGGGGGAATTCCCATCATAAAAGCCTTAAGAGAGGGCTTGAGTGCAAATCATATAGTCTCGATTAAGGGAATCATGAATGGAACTTGCAACTATATGCTTACTAAGATGATGAGTGATGGAGTTGAATTTGATGAGATTTTAAAAGAGGCTCAAGAGTTGGGCTATGCCGAGGCAGACCCTAGTTTTGATGTTGGTGGATATGATGCGGCTCATAAGCTTCTTATTTTAGCTAGCATTGCTTATGGAATCGATGCAAAACCTGAAGATATACTTATCGAAGGCATAGAAAATATAAACAGCGAAGATATATTTTTTGCAAATGAGTTTGGATATAACATAAAATTACTGACAATCGCAAAAAAGAGTGGAGATAGTGTAGAGCTTAGAGTTCATCCTGCGCTCATAGATAAAAAAGAGATGATTGCAAAAGTAGATGGAGTTATGAATGGTGTGAGCGTCATAGGCGATTGTGTTGGAGAGACTATGTACTATGGTCCCGGAGCTGGTGGAGATGCTACAGCTAGTTCAGTTATCGCTGATTTGATAGACATTGCTAGAAATGGAAATAACTCTCCAATGTTGGGATTTAAAAAGATATTGAAAAATGATATTTTGAAGCTCAAAAAAGCAGATGAAATTTTCACAAAATACTATATCAGACTGATTGTTGAAGATAAAATTGGGGTTTTATCTAAAATATCAAATATATTAGGCAAGCAAAATATATCTATAGGCAGTTTTCTGCAAAAGCAGAGCAAGGATGCTAAGTTTGCGACACTCCTTTTTTCAACCCATAAATGTTATGAAAAAGATGTCCAAATCGCTATGAAAGAGATAGGTGAGTGTGATTTTGTTAAACAAAAACCGGCTATGATTAGGATAGAAGATTAGACATGAGTCTAGAAATCGGCTTAAAAGCTGAAGATAGAGTTGTAAAATTTTTACAAAAAAATGGCTATAAAATAATAAAAAGAAATTTTCACTCTAAATTTGGAGAGATAGATATAGTAGCAAAAAAGGATGGAATATTAAATTTTTTCGAAGTAAAATACTCTAAAAATTATGACCCAATAGAACGCATAACACCATCTAAAATGAAAAAAATTATCAAAACAGTTGATTACTATTTTATGCTCAATGTTTGTGACGGAGAGTACCAAATCAACGCAGCTTTAGTCACTTCAAAAGGTATAGAAATCATAGAAAACATAAGCTCTTTTTAGAATTAAAATTTATATCTATGGTAACTTTAAAGATACTATTTGTATAATATCGTCTTAAGAAAATAAGTAGGAGAAAATAATGGGAAAATATATAGAATTAAATGCTTCAAATTTTGATAGCACAGTAGGTGAAGGTGTAGCTTTAGTTGATTTCTGGGCTCCATGGTGTGGACCTTGTAGAATGATAGCTCCAGTTATAGAAGAGTTGGCTGAAGATTTTGATGGAAAAGCAAAAATTTGCAAAGTAAATACTGATGAAGAGCAAGATATAGCTGTTAAGTATGGTATCAGATCAATTCCAACAATTCTATTTTTCAAAAATGGTGAGCTAGTAGATCAAATGATCGGTGCATCATCAAAGCAAGTTTTAGCTGACAAGATAGAATCATATCTATAATGATTTTTGACTCATTGTATAAGAATATAGAGATTTACAAATGAGAAAAGGGAGAAAACTCTTCTCCCTTAACTATCTTTTCGCCTCCTTTTTTGGCGCTTTAATGATTGCTGGCGCTTTTGCATATTTTAATTATCGTTTTTCTGAGTATAAGTTTATCAATTTTCAAAATTGGATTTATTATGGGAAGAGTGATATATTTACTCCAAAGCAAGATGAGTACACAATGGTAATTTATAGTTCAAATATGCAAGATATTAGTCAGATTTTACAAAAAGTTAATAAATCAAATCCTATAATAGCGATAGATTTGTATCAAAAAAAAAGAGGCAAACAAAATGGAGTTACATATCTGACAGCAGGTATGAATACTCTGTTGAAATTAATACAAAGATTTAATATATACGAAGTGCCATCAGTTTTTAGAATAAAAAAATTTAAAAATTTTCTCTATAAGCAAGATAGCATGATAGAAGTTATAAAATAGGAGAAATTAAATGTTAGATTTAGCGATAATAGGTGGAGGACCAGCGGGACTTACTGCAGGTCTTTATGCCACTAGAGGTGGTTTAAAAGATGTTGTTATGTTTGAAAAAGGTATGCCAGGCGGTCAAATCACAAGCAGTAGTGAGATAGAGAATTATCCAGGGATTCCAGAGGTTATGAGTGGAATGGATATGATGGACAAATGGCCAAAACAGTGTATGAGATTTGGACTTAAACATAGGATGGACGAGGTAAGCCGTATCTCAAAAAGAGATGATGGTGTCTTTGAAGTCTTACTTTTGGGTGGCGAAGTAGTTGAAGCAAAAAGTGTGATAGTATGTACAGGAAGTACGCCAAGAAGATCCGGAGTCAAAGGCGAGAGCCTATTTTTTGGCAGAGGTGTAAGTACATGTGCGACTTGCGACGGATTTTTCTACAAAGATAAAGAAGTAGCAGTTCTAGGAGGCGGAGATACTGCTTTGGAAGAGGCACTATATCTGGCAAATATCTGTTCAAAAGTCTATCTTATACATAGAAGAGATGAGTTTAGGGCAAGTCCTGTTACAGTTGAAAAAGTGAAGAAAAACCAAAAAATTGAGCTTGTTTTAAACTCTGTTGTAGATGAGATAGTAGGCGATAATGCAGGGGTAAATGGTGTTTTTGTGGAGGATAAGCATGGAAATAAAAGAGATTTGAAAGTTCCTGGGATATTTGTTTTTGTTGGTATGAATGTAAATAACGAAGTTCTTATGCAAGAGGATGGAAAACCACTTTGTGAATTGAGTGAAAATGGAAATGTTGTAGTTGATTTAAAGATGAAAACATCACTAAAAGGGCTATTTGCTGCAGGAGATTTAAGAGTTGATGCATCAAAACAAGTTGTATGCGCAGCAGGTGATGGTGCAACAGCAGGTATCCAAGCATTGGAGTATGTAAATGAGTAAAGAGATTTTAAGAGCGGGGATTCATGGTTCAACAGGAAGAGTAGGTCATCTGTTGATTGAAAATTTAAAAAATGATGAAGAGATAAAACCCTATATGCTACATGCTATAGATGAGTTTACATTTGAGGTTCCTAAAAATACAAAAATCACAGAGTCTTATGAAGAGTTGTTTAAAGATAGTGATGTAGTTATAGACTTTACGATCGCATTTGCGACCGAAACTCTTCTTGAGAGCGCATTAGAAAATCCTACCCCACTTGTTATAGGTACAACCGGTTTAACTCTGCATCAACAAAACTTACTTGAAGAGGCTTCAAACCTGATGCCGATACTATACTCGACCAATATGTCACTAGGGGTTGCCGTTTTAAATAAACTTGTCTCATTAGCATCTAAAACACTTAGTGATTTTGATATAGAGATAGTTGAACAACACCATAGGTATAAAAAAGATGCACCAAGTGGAACTGCTATGACTTTAGGTGAAAGTGCAGCAAAAGCTAGAGGGCTAGAGCTTGAAAAAGTGAGAGTAAGTGGAAGAAATGGGCTCATAGGCGAAAGAAGTAAAGATGAGATAGCGATCATGGCTTTAAGAGGCGGCGATATAGTCGGAAGACATACAGTAGGCTTCTATAATGATGGTGAATTTATAGAGTTAAATCACACCGCTACAAGTAGAGATACCTTCGCAAAAGGCGCTATAAAAGCGGCAAAATGGATAGTAAATCAAAAAAATGGTCTATATACCATAAATGACTGTTTAGGACTTTAAAGGATAGATATGTGTGCGATAGTTGGTGTATTTGGTTCGGTTAATGCTTCTAGGATAGCGTATTACTCTTTGTTTGCTATGCAACATCGTGGTCAAGAAGCCACTGGCATAAGTTGTAGTGATGGACATAAAATCAGTAAAGTAAAGAAAAAAGGTTTGGTTACTGAAGTATTTGATGAAGAAGCGCTAAATCACCTAAAAGGCGATATGGCGATAGGTCACAACAGATACTCCACGGCAGGAAGTAAATCCGTCATAGACGCTCAACCAATATATGCGAACTATAAGCTAGGTGAGATATCTGTCGCACACAATGGAAATCTCATCAATGGTAAAGAAGTAAAAGATATGCTTATAGATGAGGGGGCTATTTTCCAATCAGATATGGATACAGAAAATATCATCCATCTTATAGCTAGAAGTCATAAAGAGCATCTAAAAGATAGGATTATAGAGGCTTTAGGTGTGATTAAAGGTGCTTATTGTCTTGTGATTCAAGGTAGAAATAAAATTTTTGCTATAAGAGATAAGTATGGAGTAAGACCATTTTCTTTAGGTCAGCTTGAAGATGGAGGCTATATAGTCTCTAGCGAAACTTGTGCATTTGATTTGGTTGGAGCAAAATTCATAAGAGATGTAAGACCTGGAGAGATGATCATATTTGATAAATCAAAAGAGAAGTATGAGAGTATCCAGCTTTTTGAACCTGAGCCTAGAATCTGTGCTTTTGAGTATATATATTTTGCAAGACCAGATAGCGTGATTGATGGAAAAAGTGTATATGCGGTAAGACAAGAGATGGGTAAAGCTATGGCAAAACAGGATCCAATAGATGCGGATTTGGTTATTCCTGTGCCAGATAGTGGAGTGAGTGCGGCTCTTGGATATGCGAAGCAGAGTGGAATTCCTTTTGAGATGGGGATAGTTAGAAATCACTATGTCGGAAGAACATTTATAGAACCAACACAAGCGAAAAGAGATATGAAAGTTAAGCTTAAACTCTCCCCGATTAGCTCTTTACTAAAAGGCAAGAGAATTGTAGTTATAGATGATAGTCTTGTGCGAGGAACAACTGCTAAGCGAATCATAAACATACTAAAAGATGCAGGAGCAAGCGAAGTGCATATGTGTATCACTTCGCCAACTATCAAACATCCGTGTAGATATGGTATAGACACACCAAGTTATGACGAGCTCATAAGTGCAAATATGAGCATTGAAGAGATAAGAGATTATATAGGTGCAGATTCATTGAGTTTTCTTAGTATCAATGCTCTTAAAAAGAGTATAGGCGATGATAGGGAATACTCTCTTGTTAGTTTTGACGGTAACTATTTTATAAACTGACCCATCTCTACATGTAGAGTTATCTGCAGTGTAATTTATATATAAATCTTGGTTTTTTAAAGTATGATGGGTATCTCATAGTTGCGTTAAAATTTCTTAGTTCTCCAACTTTTAAATTTTTTGCTATCAAAAAGTCTTTTATAATAGTAGATTTTTTTTCATTTCCATCTATTTTTTTTGTTAAGAAACCGAGTCCAGAAGAGGGCTTGTATACATTTGAACCATTTAATTTACCAGACTCTATGGCATTGTTTACTAGTTTTACATTTAAGAAGCATTTTGAGATTCCAAATTTTCCTACATTTCTAATTCTTCCAAATATTGCTATTGTTTCATTTAAGAGTACTCTTTGGTGAGACACATTCTCCAATACAGCTTTTTTGGTATATTTGTCAAGAACGAACATAGAGAAAACAGCTAACATAGAGATAACTAAAAAGTTAGAAAATATCATGGCAAACAAAACTTTTTTTCTTGTCTCTTTAAAAGATAGAATTAGCAGTATTATAAATATTAAAAAAAGAATCACAAGAGTAATGATGTGAACTATTGTGAAGTACGAAATCATCTTGATTTACCATAGCATTCAGCACTTGCTGAAATATTTATATCTTTGTTGTAACTAAAATTATAGAAAATCACTCTATTTTTCATTTTATCGCCAGCCTTTAACTCTCTTTTATCTAAAATCGTCCTATATCTGATTGGCTTTAACTCATTGACAAACTTTTTTAATTTGGATTTTGATGGTTTATAGACTTTTGTTGTTATTAGACACTCTATGTAGGGCTTTTTCGATAGATTTTCTATGACAAAATCAACGATCAAAGTATCTGAAAAATGAAGTTTTTGAGATGTTATGTTGTCTATTTTGACTGGTCTGAGAGTTTTGTTAAGAAAATACTTCAATGCAAATGGCCCTGTAAAGAGTAAAATAAATGAAAACAGTATAGTTAGAAGTGAGAATATGATAGACTTTTTAACTATAACAACAGAGAGTACAAGAAGTATAAGAAAGATGAAAATGAGCCATATGAAGGCTATATAATCATATAGCCCAAGATGGTTCAGATAGTTAAAAAATGAAAATTTTAATTCAGACATGATGAGACCACCGCACAGTAGGAGTGCCCACAAAAGCTTAGTTTTGGGTAAGATTTGAAATATAAAATTTGAAGTACTAACTTGTTAATTCGAAAACTTTTATCTTTTGAAGATTGCCCAAAAATAAGCTTCCCTCCGGGTATCAAGAGGTTTCGTATATACTGCGTTAATTGTTCTTGAATTAACTTGTTAGTCCTGCGAACAATTGCCTTGTCTATACAAAACCTCTTGATATTGTGGGTACTTCTACTGTGTGGCGGTCTCATTATTCCTGCTGTTTTTTTCTTCTATGCCACTCAAGCCGAATCTTCTCTTTAACTCTTGCTTTACACGATCAGGATTTATATCCGCATATCCTAGAGCAACAAGTGTATGAAAGGCTAAATCAGCAGCTTCATAGATGATCTCCTCTTCGCTTTTGTCTTTTACTGCAAAGCAAAATTCACCAGCCTCTTCTACTACTTTTTTTAGTATCGAGTTTTCACCTTTTTTAAAGAGTGAAGCTACATAAGATTTTTTTGGATCAGCTTTTTTTCTCTCTTGTATGACATGATAGAGTGTATCGCTGATGCTGTAAGTCTCTATCTTTTTTTCTACTTGAGATAGCTCTTCTTTGATATCCACTCTGTTGAAAAAGCAGGAGATTCTACCAGTGTGGCATGCAACTCCATTTTGTTTGACTTTGAGTAAAATTGTGTCGCTATCACAATCAAGATATATCTCTTTTACCTCTTGAGTGTGTCCACTCTGTTCACCTTTTTTCCAAAGTTTCTTTCTGCTTCTGGAGTAATAATGTGCGATTTTAGTGCTCAGCGTGAGTTCAAATGCTTCTTTATTTGTATAAGCAAGCATTAGGACTTTGCCATCTTTTTCATCTTGAGCGATGACTGGAATAAGAGGATTTTTATCCCAGTCTATGTTGCTAATTAACTCTTCGTTCACGATTTTCCTTATTTTGTTACGCTTGTTGTTTTTTCTCTATCTTTGGTATCAACCCAGATATTTGGAACTGCGCCACCAGGAGTTAGAAAGATTTTTGCATCTTTGTTTACTTGGAGTGCATCATTAAATTTGCCTTGCACCTCTATTTGACGAAGTTTTAGAAGATTTGGAGTTATGCTTTTTGCTATCTCGATGTTTGCATAAGCATTTGCATCGGCCTCTATTTTTATGGCATTTGCTTGACCTTGAGCCTTTATCTTTCTTGCGTTTGCTTGACCTGTTGCAAGAGCAGCCGCTTTTTTTGCTTCTTGGTTAGCTCTTTCTACTTCATACTTGGTTCTTTCCGCCTCTTGTTTTGCTATTTGAACTCTCTCTATCTGATCTTTTATCTTTTGAGGAAGGATTATATTTCTTAATTGAACTGTCAAAAGTTTCACTGGTTGACCAGGTTGTGCGTCTATATTTGTTCTGATTCCTTGCTCAATTTTTACTGCTATCTCATTTCTTTTTACCGGTAGCTCTTCAGCTGGATATTGACCTACGACATTTCTTGTAACATCTCTTACAACAGGATTGATGATTTTATCTTCCCATGCAAGTCCCCAAGTGGCTATCGTTTGAGGGGCAGTTTCGGGAGCTAGTTTATACTGAACGGTCAAATCTATAGAGACAGGCAATCCTCTCGCGTCCAGAACAGATATGGCATTTTTATTTTTTATGCCAGAGCCTCTTTTTGTTCTCTCTTGATCCGCACCAGTTGTATAGTTCATCACTCTAACTTTTGTATCAACTATAAATATATTTTGTAAAAAAGGTATAAAAAAGTGAAATCCTGGGTTCATAGGAGTTGGATCAAACTTTCCTGCTGTTGCTTTTATACCCATTTCACCGGAGTTGATGACTATAAAAGGCTTGGATATCACAAGCACTACTATTACGGCAATTAAGACATATAAAAACCCAGCCTTTTTGCCTAAGTTCTTTAAAAAATCGGGTGGTTCTATGTTGGGTGTTGGACGGTTACTGTTTCCACCGCCTCCGCTATTTCCATTTTTCTTATTAAAATAATCATTCAGATCAACTGGCATTTTTTTCCTTTAAAATTTTTGTTTAGGGTCAGGTCTTTACTTTTTACTTTTTTAATAAAAAAAGTAAAAAGTAAAGACCTGACCCTTTATTATTAAATGAATGTTAATAAATTCTTATATTTATTGTTTCTTCCATAAACTACATCAAAGTACGCTTCTTGCAACTGTTTTGTCATAGCACCTCTTTTTCCATTGCCTATAGTATAATTATCGACATCTTTTATAGGTGTGACTTCAGCGGCAGTTCCCGTAAAAAAGGCTTCATCAGCTATATATACTTCATCTCTTGTGATTCTTCTTCGCTCGATTGGTATCCCCGCATCACGGGCTAGCATGATAACACTATTTTGGGTAATACTCTCAAGTGAAGTATCATTTGGTGGAGTGATTAAAACGCCATCTCTGACTATGAAAAAGCACTCCCCGCTTCCCTCTGCTACAAAACCGTCTTCGTCCAACAAAAGCGCTTCTTCATATCCAGCATCCATTGCTTCATACTTTGCTAGTTGAGAGTTCAGATAGTTAGCCGCAGCTTTTGCTTTTCCCATGGTTGAGCTAACAGGATTTCTTGTAAAAGATGATATTTTTACTCTGATTCCATTTTCAAGCCCTTCATCACCTAGATAACTTCCCCACTCCCACGCCGCTATCGCAGTTTTGACAGGAGCATTTACATGGTATAGCCCCATTATGCCATAACCTAGATAGACAAGAGGTCTTAGATACACATTTGATTTAAAATCATTTGCTCTTAAGAGTTCGAGTTGAGCATTTTCAAGCTCTTCCAAGCTGTATGCAGGAGATATTCTTGTGATCTTTGCAGAGTTTAAGAGTCTTTTTGTGTGATCCCTTAGTCTATAAATCGCCAAGCCATCTTTTGTCATGTAAGCTCTTGTTCCTTCAAATACACCATTTCCATAGTGTAGAGTATGAGTCAATATGTGTATATTTGCCTCATCCCAAGGTGTTAATTTTCCATCCATCCAGATAAATTTTGCTTTTTCCATAATTTTTTTCTACCTATAATATTAAAATAGATATAATGATACCTAAGTTTACATTAAATAATGTTTTAGGAGTCAATTATGAAAGCAAAGATATTTTTAGGAAGCGAAGCCAAGAGTACCCAAGAGCAGATAGAAGTTAAAAATCCATACAATGCAAATGTGGTATCTACCTACTCTATCTGCACCCAAGATGATGTGAAGATGGCATACCTAAAGGCAAAATCTGCTTCAAAAGAGGCTAAAAATTCACCTCTGCACCAAAGAGTTTCTTGGTTAGAAGATGTAGCGCACAGACTCGAAGAGCAAAAAGATAAATTTGCAAAATTGATTTGTGATGAGGTCGGAAAACCGATGATGTTTGCCAGAGGTGAAGTAACTAGATGTATAGAAACCATAAGGCTCTCAGCCCACACGATGATAAGCATAGGTGGTGAGAGTTTTGATACAACAGCGATGCCAAGCGGCAAAAAGAGTTTGTCATTTTACAGGAGAGTTCCAGTCGGTGTGGCACTTGCTATCACGCCTTTTAATTTTCCTTTAAATCTCGTAGCTCACAAGATTGCTCCTGCACTTGTTAGCGGAAATTCTGTAGTTTTAAAACCAAGTTCTGCTGCACCACTTTGTGCATATTCACTTGCTAAACTTTTCATAGAGAGTCCGTATGCTATAAAAGACGCTCTTAGTGTAGTCTATAGTGGCAAAGGCGTAAATGAAGCACTTGTAAAAAGTAGAACACCAAGAGTTATCAGTTTTACAGGCAGTGTTCCTGTTGGCAAAACTATCATGAGCCAAGCAGGCATCAAAAAAGTCGCTCTTGAGCTTGGTGGAAATGCCGCTACATTTATAGATAAATCCGCAAATCTAAAAGATGCTGCTGCGAAGTGTGCTGTTGGAGCTTTTGTAAACTCTGGTCAAGTCTGTATATCTCTTCAGCGAATCTATGTACATGTAGAGGTTTATGATGAGTTCGCAAAACTACTTTCAGAAGAGACGAAAAAGCTAGTAGTCGGTAACCCTTATGATGAAAAAACCTTTATAGGTCCCATGATAGATGAGGATGCGGTGGATAAAGCAAAAATCTGGATAGCAAATGCCTTACAAGAGGGGGCAAAAGTCTTAACAGGTGGAGAGAACAGAGGTTTAGTGATGGAACCCACTATCATGGTAGATGTCAAAGAGGATATGAATATAGTATGCCAAGAAGTCTTTGCACCTATCGTATCTTTGATAGCAAAAGAGAGCTATAAGGATGCCAAAGAGTCCATGAACGACTCTGAGTATGGCTTGCAATACTCTGTTTTTACAAATGATCTGAAAATTAGTTTAGATGCCATAGAGGAGCTCGAAGCAGGAGGAGTTGTTGTAAATGACATACCAACTCTTAGGTTTGACATACAGCCATATGGTGGTTTTAAACATAGCGGCATAGGAAAAGAGGGACCAAAATTTGCCATTTTAGATGACTATACGCAGATAAAATCAGTGGTAGTTTTATGAGTTATAATATGCTAGATATTTTATCGGATAAAAAAGTTCTATATGCCGAGGATGAAGAGGGGATTCGTGCAAATGTTGTAGATATTTTGGAGCTCTTTTTTGAAAAAGTTGTAGCTGTAGAAGATGGAAGAGAGGCGATGAGTGAGATGATGCTCAGTAGCTACGATGTATTGGTGTTTGATATATGTATGCCTCATATGGATGGTTTGGAAGCGATAAAGAGGATAAGAAAAAAGGATAAAAAGATCCCTATTATAATCCTCTCTGCCCACACTGAGCAGGATTATCTCTGGAGAGCAGTCGAGTTAAAGATCACAAAATACCTAACAAAACCATTTGAGAAAGATTCATTTTTGGAAGCACTGGAGTTAGCAGCTTCAGAGATTATCGGAGATAATTTTGATATAAAACTGAAAAATGGCTGCATTTATAACCCTTGTCAAAAGATAGCCTGCTGGGGGACCAAAAATATAAAACTTTCCAAAACTGAAAGCAGACTTTTGGAGTATTTTATAAAAAGAGCAAATCAGAGTGTGACATTTGATGATATATATGACTATATCTGGGAGTTTGAAATGCCTAGCAAAGAGGCGATAAAGTCGCTCGTAAAAGAGTTGAGAAGAAAGATAGGCTCAGAGTGCATAAAAAGTATATATGGTATAGGATATATGCTTGAATTATAGTTACAAACCAAAAAGTCTGATTTCTGTTAAGACAAAAACCATCACTCTTGTTTTGGCTATTTATCTGCTTTTGTCTGTAGTATTTTTCTTTATACGCTACTTGGATATAAAAGATTTTGCACAAGCTAGTCAAAACAGTGAACTTCAAAAAGTTAAGCTAGTATATGCTCAAACTCTGAAAAGGACAAGTAAATTTTATATCACAAGAGGTTATGCAAATATAAACTCTTTTGGTATAAGAGAAGCTTTTGGTAAAAAAGATGCTAATTCGCTACATAAATTGAGCCAACCTAGATGGAATATCATAAGAAAAGAGAATAGATACTTAAAATCTTTCTGCTTTTATGACAGAGATGGAAACCTACTCACATATTTTGGTAAAAAAGCTCAAAAGCATCTGTTTTTAGCTAAAAAAATGCAAAAATCATATGACGGTTTTTGGAGAGATGGGGAAGCTTTTAACTACCATGCAGTCTCTGTTGCAAGAGCTAAAGACTCTAGCGTTGTAGGCTTTATCGTTTTTGTTATAGACCCAAAATATTTTCTTTCCGAGATAAGAAAACTTGTAAATATCTATACATATATAGTTTATGAAAATAGTAAAAATACAAAAAAGATCTTTATGCTAAAAGATGATAAAATCATAACTGATATCATAAAATACAAACAGATAGAAAACTCCAAAGAGATAGAGACAAAAAAGGGAATTTTCCAGCCATACATCATAAAAGGCAAAGGAATCAACACCCAAAACAGTTTCAAAATCATCTTTTTGCAAGATATATCGCATTGGAAAAATACACTGCAAAAGGCGATTTTGCAAAGCTTGATAGCCATGATTGTCTTGATTTTGATCACTGCTGGCATCATCAGTTACGGCTTTGATGTTATACTCAAAGAGTTGGATGAGTCAAATGAAAAACTAAGAAAAAGTCAAAATGAACTAGAAGATTTAAATAAAAACTTACAGATAAAAATCAAAAAAGAGATACAATTAAAGTTAAAAAAAGAGAGAGAGGCAAATGAAAAAGAGAGGATTTTGGCTCACCAAAGTAAACTAGCAAGTATGGGAGAGATGATAGGAAATATAGCTCATCAATGGAGACAGCCACTAACGCAACTCTCCTCTATACTCATCAGCTTGGAGTTATACTTTGAAAGAGATAAACTCACAAAAGAGAGATTTCGAGCAAAAGTAAAAGAGTCAAATGAGCAGATAAATTTTATGTCAAGAACCATAGATGACTTTCGAAACTTTTTTACATCAAAAAAGAAAAAAGAGTATTATCAAATATCATATATCATAAACAATGTCCAAAAATTGATGTTAGCATCTTTAAAAAACAATGATATAGATTTGGTAGTCGATATAAAAGATGATTTTGATATCTATGGCTTTCCAAATGAGATTTCCCAAGCTTTTATAAACATCATAAGCAATGCAAAAGATATCATACTAGAGAGAAAAGTAAAAAATGGCACCATACATGTAGAAGCTTTATTGAAAGATGATAAAAAAATGATCAGATTTAGTGACAATGCCGGAGGCATAAAGATGACACCGATAGATAAGATTTTTGAGCCATATTTCAGCACAAAGCATGCAAAAAGTGGTACGGGTATCGGACTCTATATGACCAAAACCATCATAGAAAAAAACAATAATGGTCTGATCGAGGTAGAAAACAGCGCAAATGGTGTAATTTTTACAGTTACGCTATAAAAATTATGTTAAACTAACAAAAAATAAAAAAGGATAGACATGGGCTTTTTTTCAAATTGCGATAAGCAAGATACAAAGATAAAAGAGTTAGAGTCGCAAAACTCTACTCTTAAAGAAGAGATCGAGGAGCTAAAATCTCAACTGCAAAACAGAGGATTTGAACAAAATTCAAGTTGTAAATCAGATGAGGATAGAGCAAAAGAGGAGATAATCCAGATGCTCTTAAAATCATACAAAAGTGGTGTCTCTTTTACGCAAGATATAATCACATCTGTAGCAGAGATATTGGTAAAAGCAAAAGATGTAAATGAGAAAACAGGCGATAGAATCACAAAAGTACAAAGTGATGGTGAGATCATAAATGAATCTATAGATAAGATTGCTCAAGAGTCATCCTCTTTGGAAAATGGAACTCTAGCATTAAATGATAGCGTGACATCTATAGGAGATATTATAAATCTCATAAAAGATATATCGGACCAGACAAATTTGCTGGCATTAAATGCTGCCATAGAGGCGGCAAGAGCGGGTGAGCATGGTAGAGGATTTGCAGTTGTCGCAGATGAAGTTAGAAAGTTAGCTGAGAGAACACAAAAAGCTACTCAAGAGGTTGAGATAAGTATAGCTCAACTCAAACAAAATACTTCAGATATTCAAGATGGAGTAGAGGTTTTTAGAAAAAATACAGACAGCATGAGTGAAGTTCTCTCGGCATTTTTTGAAGAGCTTGCATTTGTTATAAAAAACTCTCAAACTATATCCAATATAACTGAAAATATATCGAATGAGATAGGAATTGGAAATGGAAAAATCGACCATATACTCTTTAAACTTCAAGGATACAATGCCTTTATAAATAACGAAAATCCAAATCTGGCAGATGAACACTCTTGTCGTTTTGAAAAGTGGTTTGATGAGAATAAACAGAAGATAAAAGATGATACAAAAACCATAAATGACCTAAATTCACATCATGCCATAGTACACCAAAAGACAAAAGAGGCTGTTGGATTATGGAAAAAAGGTGAATTTACAAAAGCCATAGAGAGAATGAAAGAGGTAGAGAACTCCAGTGAAGTTGGCTTTGAAGAGGTATATGAAAGTTTCCTAAAACACCGCAAATAAAAATTGCAAGCGGTGCTTATCATACCGCTTGCAGTCTCCCCCCACTTTCCCCCTTTTTGTAGTTATACTTGCCCAAATGATTTAAACTGACCTTGTGTGTCATAAGGTCAGTTAATTAAAGGAGTCAAAATGGGTCAAGATAATTCAAGAAGAGATTTCTTGAGAAAGGGGCTTGCAACTACGGCTTTTGCGATGTTAGCAACATCACAAGCAGATGCTATGTCTATGCAAATTCCTGGTCGGGATGAAAAAAATCCCAAATATATAGGTCAAAAAGGAAAACACTTTGTTATGGTGTTGGACTTGCGAAAGTGTATAGGCTGCCAAGCTTGTACATCTGTCTGTAAGATAGAAAATGAGGTACCAGATGATCAGTTTAGAACTTTTGTTACCGAAACCGAACTAGGTGAATTTCCAGATGTAAGAAAAGGTTTTCTACCTCAACTCTGTAACCATTGTGAAAATCC
>JALSKH010000026.1 GCA_026988975.1 Campylobacteraceae bacterium | reverse complement strand
CAAGAGATGAAAAAGATAGATGCAAATCAAAAGATCATAATCATTTCAGGATACTCAGATAGTGAAAAATTTATAAAAACGATAAAAATGGGGATAGATGGGTATATCTTGAAGCCATTCAACTACAAACAGATGAACGAAGTCATCCGTAAGAGCGTGCTATCTCTAAAAGAGTCAAGAGAAAATGAGATATACAAAAGCAGGCTTTTGGAGTTGGTGCAAAGCAAAGTAAAAAAGATAGAAGAGTTGGAGATACAAAAAACAAAAGAGTATAAAGAGGCACTATATACACTAGTTGATCTCATAGAGCAAAGAGACCCATATACAGGAGGACACTCTAGTAGAGTTGCAGAGTATTGCAGACTTATAGCTAAAGAGTTGGGTATGTCAGATGAAGAGACAGATATACTATATGAAGCAGGAATACTACACGATATAGGGAAAATTGCCATCCCTGATAGCATACTTTTAAAACCTGGAAAATTTGATGAACTGGAGTATAGTATCATAAAAAAACATGTAGATATCGGGTACAATATACTTAAAAAGTACCATATATTTGCGAAGATATCCAAAATCATAAAGACTCACCATGAGAGGATAGACGGGAGTGGATACCCGGAGGGTTTAAAGGGATACGAGATAAGTTTGAGTGGGAAAATTATGGGTGTAGCAGACTCTTTTGATGCGATGACAACAAGCAGAATATATCAAGCCAAAAAAAGTGTCAAAGAGGCTCTTGAGGAGATTGATTCATTAAAAGGCATACAATTTGACGAGAGAGTAGTAGAGGCAGCCAAAAAGAGTTTGAGTGAAGTGAAGATTGAAACAAACGCAACGCAGTTACCACAGAATGAGATAGAGAAAGAGAGATTTTCCTACTTTTACAGAGATCAGCTTACAGGCGCTTACAATAAAAGTTACTTAGACCTTGTCTTGAGTAAAAATAGATTTTCTAGCGAATATAAAACTGCAGATATGCTTTTTTTAAAGGATTTTACATCTTTCAATAAAAAAAATGGTTGGAGTATAGGAGATATGCTTCTTAAAAAAGTAGCATCCAAATCAAAAAAATGCTCAATCGATGGTATGGTATTTAGGGTGTATGGTGATGATTTTGCCATTGTCGGAGCAGAAAAATTTGCATTTGAAGGCGTAGCCCAGCTCTGCAAAGAAAATGGCATCAAATGTGAACATATAAGAGTAGATTTGCAAAAAAATAGTATAATTTCTCTAGATAGTTTAAATCAATATCTCAGAGAGTTGGAGGGTATATGAAGAAGATAGTTTATCTAAATGGTGAGTATATGAAAGAGGATGAGGCGAAAGTCTCTATATTTGATAGAGGTTTTGTTTTTGGTGATGGTGTATATGAAGTAGTACCTGTTGTGCGTGGAGTCGTACTCGACAAAGAGCCTTTTTTGCAAAGATTTGATAGAAGCTTGAGTGAGTTAGAGCTAGGCTGGCCTATGAGTCAAGACCAATTTTTAGAGATGATTGATGAATTGATAAAAAGAAATGATCTATCAGAGGGTGGAGTCTATATGCAAGTCACTAGAGGTGTTGCACCACGAGACTTTGGATATCCAAAAGATGTGCCAGCCACCGTGATGGCTTTTATATTTTCAAAAGAGATAATCAACTCTGAAAAAGCAAAACAGGGAGTGAAAGTTGTCACAGTGCCAGATATTAGATGGAAAAGAAGAGATATAAAATCCATCGCCTTGCTTGGTCAATGTATAGCAAAAGAGCAAGCTTGCAAACAAGGAGCTTATGAGGGTTGGATGGTAGAAGATGGCTTTGTGACTGAGGGAACAGCATCTTCAGCATATATCGTAAAAGATGGTAAAATCATCACTAGACCACTCTCAAACTCTATACTTCCAGGCATAAGAAGAAAGATACTGCTTGAATTAGCCGAAAAAAATGATGAGATAGAGTTAGAGCAGAGACCTTTTACAGTGGAAGAGGCGCTAGATGCCGATGAGGCATTTCTCTCAAGTGCGACAACATTTGTTTTGCCCATCATAGAGATAGATGGCAAAACGATAGGAGATGGCAAACCAGGAAAAATCGCCAAGATGATGAGGCAGGCGTATATAGACTCTGCCTTAGAAGTGGCTGGAGTTACGCTTTAGCGTTACCGAGGGCTTGAAGTATCTTGCCCTCAGTATGCCACTCTTTTCCATCTACCGAGAGCTCGTTTTTACCAGTGAGTCCATCAATGCAACCTAGAGAGAGGATATGCTCCATATACTCTTCCACCTCTTCTATAGTTGGCAAAAGTTTTTGCCTTAAGATTAGTTGCAGATACGCGATAAATCCATAAGCGCCCCAATTTGAAACAGAAGCTATGATAGGATAGTCGCATTCAACCACGCAAGGTTCTACATGTAGAGTGTTTTTTACAAACTCTTTGAAGTTGCCCATGCCTATCTCATTTCCCCCATCACCTATGGCAAAAGTCGGTGCATGTTTCTTTGCTTGCATAAAGAGTTCGTCTAGCGGGGCTGTAAATTTGCCTATATCTACCCCTCTTGAGTTACAGTATTTTCCATTTTCATCTCTGCCTAGTCTTTCGATGGAGATATGGCAAATTGGATTGTACTCTTTTAAGATTTTTTTATTCTCTTTTTTTGTTGTTCCGCCAAGCGGCATATATAGCGGAGTTATATCTTTGAAGTAATCCAAGCAGTATTTATCGCTGATTATAACAGGCTTATAGCCTAGTTTTTGCAATGCAAGCGCTAAAAAATATGTACCAACAGGACCATCAGTCTCCGCATATCCGTTTACATAAAAGCCTGTATATAGGAAAACAGTTCCGCTTTCGAGTTCCAAAAAGTTTTCGACCGCTTTTCTGCAATGTTTGAGCGGATATGCCTTTTGGAGTAAATCCATACCTCTTGTTGAGTAACTTAGTATAATCTCTTCTACAGTTTTATTGTTTTTCATGGTGGATTATTCTATAATTTTATTGCTTAAAAAAGTTTGATAATTTTTGGTTAAGTACTTACATATAGGAGATGAGAGATGAATGCAAAAGAGTTGAGAAAAAAGATCGCAGATGGCGAGTTCGTAAAACCAACGGCAGGGTATTGCGAAGGGCAAGTCCAGGCAAATATGTTTGTCATACCAAAAGAGCATGCGAGTAGTTTTGAAGAGTTTACGAAAAAGAACTCTAAAGCCATGCCGCTTTTAGAGGTGGTCAAAGAGTCTCACTACTCAAAAGTTCTAGCAAATGGAGCAAATCTCTTAAATGAACTACCGCTTTATAACATAATCGAAAATGGTAAAGTAGTGAAGCAAGTCACTGATATAGGGGAGTATTATAGTGATGATTTGGTATTTTTTCTCATAGGGTGTAGCTTTACTTTTGAAACTTCACTGATAAAAAGTGGCATACCTTTACGACATGTAGAACAAGGCGTAAATGTCCCAATGTACAGCACAAACATCAAGCTAAACCCAGTAGGTATCTGGAAAGGAGACATGGTAGTCTCAATGCGCCCAATCAAAAAAGAGAGAGTAGCAGACGCATGCGTAGTAACGAGTCACTTTCCAAATATGCACGGAACTCCTATACAAGTAGGCTACCCGGAAATGATAGGTATAAAAGATATAAGCAACCCAGACTATGGAGATGCAGTAGATATAAAAGAGGATGAAATCCCTCTATTTTGGCCATGTGGAGTAACTCCCCAAAATGCCTTAAGAGATGTAAAACTACCCTTCGCCATAACCCACGCCCCAGGGCACATGTTCGTCTCAGATAAAAAAGATAGTGATTATTATATATAAGATTGAAATGGTTTAATAAATATACTATAATATTGATATATAAATTAAATAGTAAATTTAGAAGGAAATATAATGAGAACATCACACAGTAGAAGCACCCACAATATCAAGAGGTTTTATATAGACAAGGCAATTGTTCGCAGAACTGCGGTGGTCTCATAATGGTTAAATATGCACAAAATGAACTCTTTTCAATTACAGACTTTACAAAGCAGATAGGAAGCGTTGTTGCAAGCATAAAAGGACACTCTCTCGAAAAGATAGGAATACTAAAAAATAATCGTTTAGAGGCCGTTGTTATCTCCACGGATGAGTATGAAAAGCTTAAAGAATTGGAAGAACAGATAGAACTAGCAGAGCAAACTCAAATATATAATTTAGTTAAAAACAGAAAAGAGACACCGCTATCTGAATATATCTCTATGGAGGATATGGCTAAAAAATTTGATATAGATATTGAAAATATATAGCTATGTATGATGTAAGATACCATCCGCTGGTTGAAAAAGATTTGGAAAAATTAAGCAATACAATTCGTATAGAAGTTTTCAAAAAGATAAAGAAAATCCGACAATCTCCAGAACTTGGACAAGCTCTTGGAAACAAAAACGGAATGAATTTATCAGGATTAAGAAAAATGTATGCTGCTAAAAAACAGATTAGAATCGTATATGAAATTATCGATGACATAATCGTTATCAAAGTATTGGCAATAGGAAAACGAGAAAAGATGCAAGTTTATAAAGAGGCAGAACAAAGAAAGCAGTAAGAAAATGGCCGGGAGAAGGAGA
>JALSKH010000025.1 GCA_026988975.1 Campylobacteraceae bacterium | reverse complement strand
TGGTTGAAAGTATAATCTTGGCATTTTGAGCTTTTTGAAGTGCTTCTTTTTTCACTTTTGCACCCATACCTCCATAGAGTAAAGTAGATGAGAGATTTTTACTTTTAAGTCCATAATATAGAATATTGAGATGTTCAATTCTTTCACTTAAAATGAGTATTTTTCTATTTTTTAGTTTTGCTATCTCATCAATAATAAGTTGATTTCTTGCATAATCTTCAATTAACTCTGTGAGTATCGTTGAAAAATCATCTCCATATGCTTCAAATGGAGTTTTTATAGCTCGAAGGAGATGTTTTTGCTTACTCTCTCGTTTTACTTCATGAACAATAGCCCCGCATTGCATAGTCATAATAGGGTGCATCCCATCTTGTCGTTTTGGGGTGGCACTGAGTGCTATGACATATTTGCCTCTAAATCTTCTTAACGGCACTTCAAATGAGACTGCAGGAATATGGTGCGCTTCATCTACAACTATTTGACTATACTCTTCTATGAGTTCAGGTCTATTTTTTAAAGACTGCAACATCGCCACATCAATGATAGAGGTTAGTTTCTTTTTGCCTTTGCCAAGTTGTCCGATTTTTTTCTTGTCAATGTTAAAATACTCGCTAAGCTTTTCAATCCATTGCTCTAAAATGGTTACTTTATGTACTAAAATAAGTGTATTGACTCCTCTTTTAGCTATAGCTGTAGCAGCAATCGCCGTTTTCCCAAATCCTGGTGGTGCAATTAAAAGTGCATACTCATTTTTTAAAATCTTGTTATAAGCAGGTAGCTGATTTTCTCTTAGTTCAATAGTGAGTTTTGGTTTGGTGATTTTTTTGAGAAATCTCTTATCTTCTATCTCTAAAGTAGCACTATTTGACTCAAAAAGTTTTTGTACTTGTTGCAGTAAACCTCTTGGAAGAATGATATATTTTTCATTCATATCAAAAAGAGTGATGACTCTTGGGGTATTAAAGGTTGATTTTCGAAGATTTTGGCGAATATAAAATTCAGGATTTGTAAATGATGCTAATCGTTTGAGTTGATTGATCAATCTTTTTGAGAGTTCCATTCTTTCGATATAAAGTGCATCATACAAAATAGCTTTTGTATTTTTTGGAAAAAGTAGTGGCTCAGTTTGTTTAATTTCCCATGGCATCAGCGAATCTGTGTCATTAGAACTTTGCACAATATTTTTCTGTAAAATTGTTGATAGTTGTACATTTGATATTTTACTGGCACTCTTTAAAATACTCCACTGATCTAAAAATGGTTGCATCATCTCAATATCGATAAAGACGGTTTTGTTCTCAAGTCGGGAACCATAGTGCAGAGGAAGTGCAATCAAATTTCCAAGTGCATCAGGTGCCACAAAATCTTGATTTGGAAACATTCTATCGTAACTGCTCATATCAATACCACTCCCAATATCCATAGCTTTGGTAATAAGAATATCCCCAAGTTTTCTTGCACTACTTGCACTGACTAATGTCTCAAAGAAAAACCAAATATGAATGCCGTTGCCAGATTTTGAGATCTCAACCAATGGATGAAGATGAAGTGTTTTTGCAACACTTACAACCGCTCGTGCATCTTCTACAAAACTTGCTTTATCAAAATCAAGGGCTAAAAATTTTGCCATTCTTTGGTTTACAATTGCATAGGTGCCAAGTCGAATTTTACCCTCTAAATGGTGTTGAATAATTTTATCGTTAATGGGAATATAATCTTTACCTTTGTAGGTATATGTTTTTGGAGAATAACCTTTTTTTAAGCCATCGCTACTTACCCAATAAAGTGGATAGACATCCTCACGAGCTACAAACAAAGAGCGAAAGAGAGCTATCTTTTGCTCTTTTGAAAAAGGGGATGCTTTGGCTATTTCCTTTTTGAGTTGTGCTATTTCAGATTCAATAGCTCTTTTTTGTGATTCTAACTGGTGAAGTTTATTGGGGAGTTGATCTGTATTCACGGCTTTTTTTAAGGTTTTTGAAAATTATACCATAGCTATTTTTTATGTTATAATCCAAAAATTGCCATTTTAAAATTTATTTTGTGTTGTCTTATCTAAATAGGGGGGATTCAGATATGTTAGGAAAAAAATTTAATCTATGTTATAGGAAAACTTCATGATATTGAGCAAATTGAAAATTACTTTATTGTTTATCATGCTTTCATTGTTCGGTGTATACTACATCATAAGTTCCCCATACCGTATGCACAGAGTGGAACAATACCTTTCTCCTGTAGAAAAAAAGACACCTCGACTAAGGGCTAAAATAGTTACAGATGACAATGTAACACTTGCATATTCAGAGTATGTGTATCATCTTTCTTTTTTAGGTGAAGCGTACAGTAAAGAAGAGTTTAAAAATCTTCTTGATGCTATATCTCAAGTTGCAAAAATAGATACGGCTACTGCAATGAAACGTTATTCTAAAAATAGCAACAAAGAATATAAAATAGTGCTTTTTGGACTTAACAAGCAAAGAGTTGAAAAAATAAAAGCCATTCTCAAGCAAAAAGACCCAAAAAACAAATATGCTTTTACCTTAAGTGGAGAAAGGCGAATTTATCCACAAGGTGACACACTAACACCTGTAATTGGCTATACAAAAAAGTGGACAGATAAAAATAATTTTACATATCGTAAAGGGGCAAGCGGCATAGAATCCTCTTATGAGTATCAATTGTCGAACTTGGGTATCCTTAGGAAAGTAGACACAGATCTTTATATAAATTTTCAAATGCAAAAAACTTTGGAAAAAGAGATGGATGAGTTAAAAGCACTTTATGATGCAAGAGAAGTTATTTCTGTGCTGATAGATACAGATACATTTCACATTAAAGCTTTTGCTTCATCCAATAGGTATAATCCAAATGATATTAAAGAGAAAGATATCTCAAATCTTAGTGTGCATGCTATACAGTATCTATTTAGAATCGATGAATTTTCTCCACTTTATAATTATGGACTATATGAAAATATAGGGCTTGAAAAGCCAAGCGGAATAGATTTAGCACATGAGAGAACTGTCCAAAATAAAGATGAACTGCGAACCTATAAAGTCAACTTTATGCAACTTGTTAAAGCCTTTAGCCCATTTTACTCTGGTGGGTATATAGCTACACCTATAATTGCAAAAGATTTTTTAAAAGACGAAGAAGAAAAACAACAATTCTTATCTAAAACACAAGCAGCAGAAGCACAGAAAAAAGCAAATGCTTTATTTGGAGAGATGCCAGGAAAAAATGTCACTTTAGAGTTTGAAGATAAAACAGTAACGGCTGCAGTATATATGAAAAGTTTTAGACAAGGTGGACACAACTATATGAAGGCATATTTTACAGTTTTTAATGAGTACAAGATTCCTTTTAAAGTAGTAGTACATAGTGAGGTGAGTTCATCAAGTCAATATTTTGAAGCAACTATCTATTCAAAAAAAGATAAGCATAAAATTGGTACTGTGATTCAACCAATAAATAGATATCAAGCGTATAAACGCCATGGAAGTGAAAGTGATATAGTGGGGATTTATAAATCAATAGATGGAAATTACTACATAGATGCGATAACAGATAAAATGACTATGTTAGCTTCTTGTAATGCTTGTCAAACTTACAATGTGGAAACATTTCAAGTGACAGATAGAAAGCTGATTTCAAAGGGACTGAGGGTCTATGATATAGATCATTACACTCCCTATGTAGAGTGTTGTAAGTAAAAATGAAAAAAACATACATAATAGGTGACGTTCATGGAGAGTTTGATACTCTCAAAGCACTTATAGCTAAATTCCCTCATGATGCAGAGATAATCTTTGTAGGTGATTTGATAGATAGGGGTGCGAAGTCTCGTGAAGTTATTGCATTTTTTCGGGAAAACAATCATAGAGTAGTTTTAGGTAATCATGAAGAGATGATGATAAACTACGGAACTAGCTTTACTAAAACACATCCAAACTCAACTAATCCAAGCTTTATGCATAATTGGTACAACAATAGTGGTGATACAACACTTTTTTCTTATGGACTTTTAAAGTATGATAGAAAAGAGGGTATGTCATGTGTAGAAAACGTAGAGATGATGGAACAGTTTTTAGATGACATAGAGTGGCTGAAATCTTTGCCTCTTTATATAGAACTCTCTCATACTATAAATAATCTTCCAATAGTAATAACTCATGCAAGTTGTGCAGATGTTTGGCAATATCATAATAACCCTGATGCAGAAGAAACATTTAAAGAATATGCCCTTTGGCACAGAAGAAATCCAAAACCACAGAGTGAGATATACAACATATTTGGGCATACTCCAGTAGAGTTTGGGGTAGAGATAGAAGAACATTTTACAAATGTAGATACTGGATGCTATATTAAGAAGCATGGATATAACGAACTGAGTGCATTTTGTTTACAGACACAGGAAGTTATTAGTGTTAGTAGGGTTTAATTAACTGCTGATGTTACGATAATCTAAATTCTAAAATTTGTAATATTGTTACAATTTCACGCAACCATCAGTTCTCCAACTTTTTCATAGGCGACCTTAAGAGCCTCAATATATATTTTTTCCTTAATAGCAAAGTGATTCATTTTGTGGTTTAATCGAAGTTTTTCT
>JALSKH010000024.1 GCA_026988975.1 Campylobacteraceae bacterium | reverse complement strand
ATATTTTGAAACTATTTTACCGTATAATGGATATGTTAAAAAAACTGACAAGACTGCAACCGAAAGTAGTGTGCATACAGATCTTAATGATATTTGAAATATTCTCTTCATTAATTATCCTTCAAATAGTTATCACTAGATAAACTATTTATGAATCATCTTCTTGTCGTTTTCCATCCAAACTGTTTCAAAAATTCTACAATCTTATTTAAATCCTTTTTTTAATGTCAAATACTAATCTAATAGAGATTTATCAATGTACATTCTCTACATATCCATAGTATACTCCTAGAATCCTTCTATAATTATAAAATGTCGGATGAGCGAGGTAAGAATTTTTGAACTATATGTGTTATAATAGAACTTGACATTAACAAAAAAGCATCCGAAGGAAGTTAATAAGTACCGAACCAAAAGGTAGAGTCTAAATATGAAAGTAAAATTAGTTGAAGGAAATATTCTTGAGCAGCATGTTGATGCAATTATTAATAGCTGGAATCGTAATTTTATTCCATGGTGGTTATTGTTGCCACAGGGTGTTTCTGGAGCCATAAAAAAAGCTGCTGGCACAAAACCATTTAAGGAGCTTGCCAAGTATGGTCCAATCCCCTTAGGGGAAGCACGGCTCACCTCATCAGGAAATCTTGATTTCAAAGCGATAATTCATGTAGCAGGTATCAATATGTTTTGGTTTGCCACTGAATATTCGGTCAAACAATCTGTATTGAATTCCATAAAAATAGCAGAAGAACAGGGATTTAAAAGCATAGCTTTTCCTCTTATTGGTTCGGGCTCAGGCAATAGGGGAAAAGAGTGGTCATTAAAAATAATGTTAAGCACCTTGAAATTAATTGACCATAAAACAAAAGTGGTTATAGTCAAGTATGTAGGCTAGGGTATGCTTATGGCTAAGTACTCACTTTTTCAAATCTAGCTTGCAGATCCTCTTTCATCTTGTCGGCTATCAAATCACCATTTTCTATATTTTTTCTTACAAAATTATCTAAATCAAATAAAATTTGAGCCAAATCATTTTCAATCTGCTCTTTTGGTCTATTTTTAGCCATAGATGTCTCAAAAAATACCAACTTTCTTATAAAATCAGAGAGTTGTTCTTGAGCTTTTTTTAAATCTGCCCCATCTAAAAGTGAAAAAATAACATCGCTCTTATCATCTTTTTCTATCTCTTTTTTAATATCTCTTATATACTCCTGGATATGAGCCGAAAAAGATGCATATCTACTATAAGGATTTATAGCTTCTACATCCATCTTCTCTGTGATTCTTTTTATATTTTTTATCACAATAAATGCAACTACGATAGAGACAAATATAGCAGGGAAAAATTGATCCATTTTATACAACCTTTTTTGGATATAATTATACCAAACAGAACAAAACCTCTCCTTATAGACAAAAACTGTCTGTATAAAAATATAAAATTTCGCATAAGGAAAGATATGAGATACACAAAAATCAACTTTAAAACTTTAGATGATATAAAACTAAATCCTTTTATGGGCTCAGCCTTAAGAGGAGCCTTTGGATATGCACTTAAAAAAGTTGTCTGCATAAGCCCCTCTTTCAAGTGTGATGGGTGTTTTGCACAATCTGATTGTCTATATTATGACTTTTATGAAAAAAAAGATGCTTATCATAAGTATAGATTTGACATCTTGCTAGAGCCATCTAGGTTTGATTTTAACCTCTATCTTTTTGATGATGCATGTGAAAAATCACCCTATGTCATATCTGCCATTCATAAAATGTTGGGTGAAATTGGATTTGGAAGAGATAGAAAAACTAGCAAAAATTTTACAATATCTATAGATGGAGAAGTTGTTTATGACGGCAAGGAATTTAAAACTATCAGTAAAAATATACTCTGCTTTAAATCTAAAAAGTATCATAAAGATTTAGTTTTGAGATTTTTAACGCCCTTTAGAACGAAAAAAGATAACAGACTCCTGCGAACTGCTCCACAACTAGAGTTAATCCTCTCTTCTATAGAGAACAGAGCAAATATGCTACAAGGCAAAAAGATAGAGAAGTTAAGTTTTGTACCAACTTATAATGAGCATAGACAAGATATATATTTTAAAGAGTTGACTAGACTTAGCAACAGACAAAGGACAAAGATGCAATTTGGCGGTATAATGGGTGAGATAAATTATAAAAATTTAGATAAAAAGAGTTACGATACTCTAAAACTTGGTGAGATAATCGGCATAGGAAAACAGAGTGTTTTCGGACTTGGAAAGATAAAAGTGGAGGATAGCAAATGAGAGAAGTAGATATGGTATCTTTAGCAGGATTGCTACACGATATAGGAAAATTTGGACAAAGAGCGGATAGTTACAAGCTTCGTGATGGAGCTTATAAACAGTATGATTACAAATACACTCACTCTAGCTATACGGCTCAAATTCTTAATGATTTGGTTTTTAATCTAGGAGATGAATTTAGTGACATTTCGGCTATGCACCATAATCCACAAACTGATATGCACTGGATTGTAGCGACGGCTGATAGAATGGCAAGTGGATTTGAGAGAGAACTTTTTGAAGATTACAATGAAAAACACGATAAAGAGGATTTTAAAAAACAGAGACTTTGGTATCTGTTTGATGAAAAAAAGAGATATAAAATAGCCAAACTAAGCCCGCAAAATCTTTATGCACAAGATGATAATGCTATAGAAAATGAGTATGATGAGCTATGGCACGACTTTATGGAAGATATGCAAAAGATAAAAGAGTATGGTAACAGCTCTAGCGATTTTTTCACCATTGATTATCTGCTCAAAAAGTTTACCTCTTTTATACCATCTTCGACAAGTTTTAAAATAGCTGGCTATGAACCTGTCAAAGCAAACATTCCACTCTATGAACACTCAAAAGCAACAGCTATATTTTCATCGGTTTTGCATAAACTACACGAAGAAAAAAATGACAATATAGTGAATTATTACAGAAGCAAAACAGGCGATCTAGAAAAAAATGATATGTTACTGATTGATGGTGATTTTTTTGGTATCCAAAAGTTTATATTTAACTCTGTACCATCTGCAAAAGCAAGCAAAATCTTGAGAGCAAAGTCAGCTTATATCCAACTCTTCACTAAAATCATAGCTTTTTATATAGTTGATGAACTAGGATTGAGTTATCAGAGTATCATATCTACAAACGCTGGAAAATTTGAGATACTAGGCATAAATAGTAAGGAGACCAAGGAGAGATTATCGACTATCCAAAAGAGTTTAGATAAATTTTTTATAGAAAAATATTTTGGTGAAACAGGTATAGGCATCAGTTTTACAGAGTGTTCATTGGCTGATTTTATAGAAAAAAACAGATATAAAAACAATCTAAGAAAAAGAGTTGACAAATCAGTAGAAAATGCAAAGTTCCATAAATTTAATCTTCAAGAGATTGAGCCTGTGCTGAAAAATGATGATGATATAGACAATCAAAATCTATGCTCTCTATGCTCAAAAAGAAAGATTGTGGATGAGTATTGTCAAGATTGTGAAGATTTTGTAAAAATCGGTGAAAATTTAGCTAAAAAAGAGTATCTAACCATCTCAAAAGATAGTGGACAAATTGAAATTTTTGGCGACTACTATATCAACTTTTCAGACAAAATAGAGCGAACAGATAATGCCATAGCTATATTTGATATATCCAATAGTGAAGAGTTTAGAGGTTATGCAAAGTGGGAGTTAAAATCTTATGTTAAAACAGACAAGAAAGAGGTGGTAACTTTTGAGGATCTAGCAAAACAGAGTCAAGGAGAAGAAGCCATCATAGCACTAAAAGGTGATGTTGACAATATGGGAAGATATATCAAAAATCCTGATAGTATGGTAACAAACTCTTTTGCAAGATACAACTTTTTTTCCAGAATGGTGGACTACTTTTTTAGCGTAAAAGCGTCAAAGATGATGGAAGGCAAAAATCTATATACAGTTTTTGCAGGTGGAGATGATATATTTGTTTTGGGTGCATGGAATGAAGTGATAGATTTTGCAAAAGAGTTAAGAAAGGAGTTTATGAAGTTTGCTAGTGGAAGCACACTAAGTTTTTCAGTTGGCATGATCATGACAAAACCAAACAAACCCATCAATTTTGTAGCAAACATTAGCGAAGAAGCGCTAGAAGAGGCAAAAGAGAAAGATGAAAAAGATGCTATAACACTCTTTGGAGAGTGCGTAAAATGGGATGATTATCTTGATGATTTGGGGCTTATGGATGAGTTAAGAAAGATCGAAGATGTAGATACAGCCTTTTTGTATAGATTACTAGAGTTGATACAGATGAGCAAAAATGTAAAATACAAAAATAGCATAAAAGATACAATGTGGAAATCAAAACTAGCATACAGCTTTCAAAGAAATATGGATAAAAGATACACGCCTTTACTGGATACTTTAAATAAAATGATAGAGAAGTATCCAAAAGAGTCAAAGATGTTTTTAAGCGAATTTATATATAAAAGGAGAGACTCTTGAATACAAAAATGTCAAATTTTTACAACAACGGAGCAGATGAGGTTTTGGAGTATCTGATAAAACAGTACAAAAAAGAGAACAAACACTTAATAAGGAGAGATTAGATGGCA
>JALSKH010000023.1 GCA_026988975.1 Campylobacteraceae bacterium | reverse complement strand
ACAATGCTGGAAACATAGACGAAGAGATAAAAGATAAAATTTTTGAACCATATTTTAGTACAAAAGATTTAAGTGTTGCTAGCGGTATAGGACTCTATATCTGCAAAGTTATTGTTGAAAACTATGACGGCACTATTAATGTAAAAAATATAACCAATGGAGTAGTTTTTCAAATAGTCCTAAATAATAATTAAAAATATTCTATAACTTATATATTTAACTTGTATATAAGTTTCCCCCTTTCTCCCTCTTTTTGTTATATACAATACAACATAGGTTTTTATATCGTTGGGCATTTTACGATATAGATAAATCATGAGACCGCTGTGCAGTGGTCTCATCATGAAACACAATACAAAAAGGATGTTTTATGGAAAAAACAACTAGGAGAGATTTTCTAAAAGGCGGCGTAGCTACTATTGTTGGGGTGGCTACTGGTATGCCTAGCAAAGCTAGTGCGAAGGTGGTAACATCGGCTGACTTTGGAAGAGAGAAAAAGGTTTCTGTGCTTTGTAGGATGTGTGCACAAAAGTGTCCTGCAATTGCTACAGTATTGGATGGAAGAGTTGTAAGACTAGAGCCAAATATGGGTACTCCATATGGTGCGATTTGTGGTAGAGCCATAGGTGCAGTTGGTGCAACTTATGACAAAGATAGAATAACTAAGCCTCTTATGAGAGTCGGCAAAAGAGGTGAAGGAAAGTTCAAAGAGGTTTCATGGGATGAAGCATTGGATTTTGTATCTAAAAAGCTAAAAATATTAAGAGATGAAGGAGATGCAAAGTCTGTTGCATATCTTCCAAGATTTAGTTCTGCCAGTGGAGTAGATAAAGGATTTTTCCATCTTTATGGTACTCCAAATGTTGTTGGCTATGGAGATACATGTTTTGGTTCATCTTTGCCAGTTAGTTTTGGTGCTGTTATGGGAGGAACTAATTTTTCAGCAGTTTCGGGACCAGGAACATCAGCAGTTAGTGCTGATCACGAGTTTGCAAAGTATGGTGTTTTAATCCAAAGAAATGTTGGAGGAGCTTTAGTTTGCCATCCTTGGGGTAAAACATTTGGGCTTGGTAAGAAAAATGGCATGGAAGTTGTGGTAATTGATCCTAGAAAGCCATCAGAAGCAGGAGAGAGCTTAGTGGATTGGGCTCCTATAAAACCTGGAACTGATGAAGCTTTTTTGTTGGGACTTTTGCATGAAATTTTAACAAAAAATTACTACTCTGTAGGTCATCTAAGAAAAAAAACAAATGCAGATATGCTTATAGATTTAGAGACAGGTTTACCTGTAGTAGCAAGAAAAATAAAAAAAATGAAAAAGGGTAAAGCTGTAGAGATTGAAGATTACTATATACAGACAGATAGTGGTCCATGTTTTAAGTCTCAAAATCCAGAACTATCTAAACTTTTTGGTGATTATGAAGTCGAAGATGAATTGGGAAACACCAAAAAATGTAAAACCGCTCTACAAATGTTACTAGATGAGGTTCAGTCTTTTACTCCTGAGTGGGCAGCAAAAGTTACTACTTTAAAAGCAGAGCAAATTAAAAAGATTGCAAAAAAACTAAATGATGCTAAGCCCGCATGCTTTTTAGAGAGAGGTTATAGAAGTGAGAGATATGCAAATAGTTTAAGAGAGAAGTTGCTTATAACTCAAATCAATGCAATTTTAGGGGTTTATGGTGCTAAAGGTGGAGTTATTTCAAATGGAAAGGTAAAATTTGGAAAAGCAATAAAGGCTCCTAAACCAAAAGATATAAGTATAGCAAAATGGATGGCCAAGCACGATCCAAATAAGCCTCTTTTAAATGTGAAGTTTTATAGAAGAGCTTGGGTAGAAGCTGTTCTTAGTGAAAAACCATATAAGCAAAGAGTAGCTTTCTTTTGGGGGCAAAACATTATAGGAGGTTCTGTTGGTGCCACTAAAATCGCAGAGGCTCTTAAAAAGCTAGAGATGATAGTCTGTGTGAGTCCATACTGGAATGAAACTACAATGTATGCAGATGTTATTTTGCCTGATGCTACTTTTTTAGAAAGAGACGAGTGTCTAAATGGTAAATGGAAAAGTCCACTTGCAACTCTTGGAGTAAATAGAAAAGCAGTTGAGCCACTAGGAGAATCAAAAGATGGTTATTGGATCATAAATCAGCTAGCAAAAAGGGTTTTGAGTGATCTTGAGTATGAGGAGCATTTTGCGGAGTATGACAAAATTGGTATGATGGCTTTTTGGAAGAAGCAGTATGACGGCATTCACGGTATAACAAAAGAGGAAAAGGCTTCAATGCCTCCTTTGAAGGATATATTAGCAGGTAGAGTTTGGGCTAGTAAAAAACACTACAAGATAAAGTGTAAAACAAAAACTGGAAAGTGGGATATTTATCCTACCGAATTAGCTAAAAAGTATAAAGAGTTAAAAGATGCTGGTCATAAAGATGCGGAGTATATAAATCCTCTGCCAACATTTAATGCAAAACCATTTATTTTGCAATCTGGAGTCGAGTTAGAAAATGATGAGTTTTTGCCAATTACAGGTTTTCACCCATTGGGAACTTTTACTGGTCAGCAAACTATGAATAATCTTCTGTTTAAAGATATAACAGAAGAGAATTATGCAGATTGTGTATTTATAAATAGACAAAGAGGAGAAAAACTTGGATTAAAAGATGGCGACAAGGTTCAAATTTACAATCCAAAACTCCCAAAGGTTGTCTCTACAACTAAAGTAAAACTTAGTGAAGTTGTTCAAAAAGATACACTATTTTCTTACTATGGGCTTACTGCTGGAGCACTAGATAGATTTAGTGAACATTTAAGTCATGTACAAAAGGGTGGATTTAATTCAAACCATTTAACACGATTTCTATTTAGTCCTTTGACAGGGGGAAATCCATCACAAGATTTTACAGTAAAAGTTAGGAGGGTATAATGAGTGTAAATATGAAGTGTTACGATACAACACCTTGCATACGCTGTTTTGCATGTATGGTTGGTTGTTCAGTTGAAAATAGATTAAGATTACAAAGAGAAAGCCATATAGGCATAGAAAAATCAGTTCAAAATAGATTGACCTATTTATCTCATCTAAGTCCTCAAAGAAGAGAGTTTGGTTCATTTCCTAACGCTAGACAAGTTACTGCGTTTCACCACTGTAATCACTGCGAGGATGCTCCTTGCTTGGAAATTTGTCCAGTTGATGCAATCATAAGACGAGATGGCAAAGAGGTTGTTGTAGTTCAAGAGACATGTATAGGATGTAGCTCTTGCTTAGATGCTTGTCCATTTGATGTACCAGTAATTAAAGATGGAAAATCTTACAAGTGTCATGGTTGTTATGATAGGGTTGAAAATGGGTTAAAGCAGAGTTGTGTCAGTGCATGTCCTAGCAGTGCTATGTTTTCAGGCACAAAAGAGGAGGTTTTAAAAGAGGCATACAAAAGAGCTAAACTATATACCGAAAAAACAGGAAAAGAACATGTTGTTTATGGCGCAGATGAAGTAAATAGCACTGTAGGAGAGCTAAGATGGGTTACTATAGTTCCAAAAGAGGACCTAGAGGCCTATAAATTAGATACAAATCCAAAAAAATTGGTAATGAGTGCTAGGGAGGCAGTTAAGGTTGTTGGTTCAGTTGGTTCAGTTGCTATAGTTGCGGGCTCTATAGGCCATCTGATTTATTGGCTTGGTAAGAGAAAAGAGAAAATCAGTAAAGGGGAGGTAGAGGAAAAATGAGTAAGAAAATTGTAGTTTATAATAATGTGGAGAGATTTTTTCACTACCATTTAGTTCATTTGGTAGCTTTTTTAACAATCTCTGGTTTACCAGTTTTATCTCATACATTTGACTTTATAGCCTATGGTTTAGGCATACCAGTGGCTGCATTGACAAATTCACAAAATATTTTATCTGCAGGTATGTCTGCACTTAGATTTATTCACTACTCAAGTGCATTTTTATTGACTTTACTATCAGTACCTTTTGTTTTTATGATAGTAAGAAAAATAGCACACCTTAGTATGTGGCCAGATAGATGGGGAGTTCAAGCAACTATAGATGGCTTTAAAGAGATGTGGAAATTTTACATAAAGCAAGAGCATGTAAGATTTGGCAAGATGAATGCAGGACAGAAGCTATTTGCTCAAATTGTAGTTATAACTATGATCGTGCTTGCTATTTCTGGATATATGTTGATTTTTAGAGAGTCTATAAGTTCAGACCTGGCAACATATGCTAGAGCTGCTCATGCCATAAGTTTTATCATTTTTGGAATGATGCTTATAATTCATCTTTATCTAGCAGTACATCCAACAAATAAAAATTCGTATGATGCTATGTTTCATACGGGTACAATGGATGAAGATTTTATAAAGGAACATCACGGTATTTACTATGATAAGCTCAAAAAAGAGAATAAAATTTAACCTTTTTAGGTGCATAATTTGTGCACCTACCTATTTCCCCCCCCTATTTCCCCCTTTTTAATTGTTAAACTTTTGTTAAGTTTTGGTTTGGTTGGGTAAAACCAAAGCTAAATTATGAAAAGGAGGAGTTAATGAAGCAGTTAAGCAGAAAGCTTGTGCTTGGTTTACTACTAGGTTTAAGCACTGTAGCTACGGTTGCAGTTGCATCGAGTGGAGGCGGAAGTGGCAAAATGACTCTAAGCAA
>JALSKH010000022.1 GCA_026988975.1 Campylobacteraceae bacterium | reverse complement strand
CCTTTTTGCTATACATTATCTTTAAAACCAAAGCATCACTCTACTCAGTATTTGGGGCGATTATCGCTGCTATCGGACTCTACTTTCTTACATATGGTGGGAAGCTAGGTTTTGGGCTTGGTGAGGCATTTGCTTTTATTTGTGCGGTTATGTTTGCGCTTCATATAGTCTTCACGGATCGATTTTCAAAAAAATATGATGTTATGTCACTTGTTACGATCCAGTTAGGCATAGTTGCTCTTTTATCGTTTGTGGCATCTTTGTCGTTTGACGGTTATCTTATGCCCAAAGAGTTAAATTCTACTTTGATTTATGCACTTATCGCAACAGTACTGTTTGCTACAGTTTTTGCATTTTGGGTGCAAACTTCTATGCAAAGATTTACAACTCCGGCAAAAACTGCTATCATATTTACGATGGAGCCTGTGAGTGCGGGGATATTTGGCTATCTGTTTGCCGGTGAAGTTCTTTCAAAAGCTCAACTATTTGGTGCTTTTTTGATTCTCTTTGGTATGATTAGCGCGGAGTTAGGAACATATTTTAGGGATAAGCGGAGGAGAGAGTATAAATGTTAAAAAGAGTTTGGTTTTTTGTGTTTGTTTTACTATTCATTACAGGATGCGCCATAAAACCACATATAAACTTTTCTCAACCATACAAAATCATAATAAAAACCAAAAATATAGCCATAGCAGATAGTGGCTTTGTGAGAAAAGCACAGGGTTATAAGAGTATAGAGATATTTTCAGCAGGAGTTTTAGCTCTACATGTAGAGCTTTCAAAACTAGCTTGCTTAAACGACAGTTGCACTACAAGAGAGGATTTTAACCGTAGATTTTTTGGCTATAAGCATTACGCTAAGATACTAGATGATATACTAGATAAACAACCCATATACGGTGGAGTAAACAAGATAAAAATCAAATATGGATTTGAACAAAATATCAAGACGAACAGATACGATATACTCTATAAAGTAGGCAAAAAGAGTATCTACTTTAAAGATAGAAAAAATCATATCTTGATAAAACTAAAGAGGCTATAAGGAGAGAATCGGATGAAATTTATAGGTGCACATGTAAGTGCAAGTGGAGGAGTTTTTAATGCTCCGTTAAATGCTACGAAAATCGGCGCAAAGGCTTTTGCACTATTTACTAAAAATCAAAGACAATGGGTGGCAAAGCCCTTGGATGAAGAGATTATTTCCAAATTTAAAGCAAATCTTGAACTGAGTGAGATTTTGCCAAAACATGTTCTACCTCACGATAGTTACCTCATAAATCTTGGGCATCCGGAAGTAGAAAAAAGAGAAAAGTCACTTAACGCTTTCATAGATGAGTTGCAAAGATGTGATCAGTTGGGATTGGATAAACTGAATTTTCACCCAGGCAGTCATCTAAAACAGATAAGCGAAGAGCAGTGCTTGGAATTTATATCAAATTCGATGAATGAAGCCCTAAGAAAAACCAAAAATGTGAAGCTAGTCATAGAAAATACAGCCGGACAAGGAAGTAACTTAGGTTACAAATTGGAACACTTGGGATATTTGATAGAAAACTCGATAGATAAGGATAGAGTCGGCGTTTGCATAGATACTTGCCACTTTTTTACTTCAGGTTATGATATAAGAGACGAAAAAAGTTATGAAGAATCTATGAAAAATTTTGATACAATAGTTGGATTTAAATATCTAGCAGGAATGCACCTAAATGATTCTAAGCCGGAACTAGGAAGCAGAGTGGATAGACACGACTCTATAGGAGTGGGCAAAATCGGTCTAGAAACTTTTAGATTAATCATGAATGACGAGAGAATCGACGACATTCCCATGATACTAGAAACAGTAGATGACACTATATGGAAACAAGAGATAGAACTTCTATATAGTTTGGTGCAAAAATAAAATTTTTAAAAAGGATAAGCATGAGAAATTCTATCAAAGTAGCAGGGCTACTAAGTTTAAGTGTAGGAACCCTTTTTGCTGCAGGCTATAAGATCCCTGAGCAGTCGCTAAATAGCACGGCTTTAAGTGCTGCATATGTAGCAAATGCAAGAGGAGCCGACTCAAGTTACTACAACCCCGCAAATATGGCATTTAGCGATGACGGAGCACAAATGGAAATCGCATTGACTTATATAGGTTTGTCAAAAATCAAATATACGGATACATTGCCGGCAATTTATGGTTTAAATACAGAGTCAAAATCTGAACAATTTTTAGTCCCTACTTTTCACTATATATCTCCAGTTATGAATAATTGGAGATTTGGTCTTTCTCTAGTCGCACCTGGTGGCTTATCAAAAAGATGGGAAAATGCTTATCAAAAGGCATATGCACAAGAGTTCACACTTAAAATTTTTGAACTAAATCCAACAGCAAGTTATAAGGTAAATGATAAGTTTGCAGTTGGATTTGGTTTAAGAGGTGTTTATACGGATGGTGTTGTAAGAAGTAATGGAGCAGTGAGTAGAGATATGTCAGGAGACTCTATAGATTTTGGTTACAATCTGGCATTAAGTTATCTTCCTACGAAAAACATGACAGTATCTGCCACATATCGTTCAAAAGTTGATTTGACAGTTTCTGGAGATGCAGATTTATACTCTGGTGCCACAAAAGTATTTAGTAATTTAGGTACAAAGGTTACCATTCCTCTTCCCGCAGCATTAAACATAGCCGCAGCATATACTTATAAAAAAACTACTTTAGAACTAGTATATGAGAGAACATATTGGTCTAGTTATAAATATTTAGATTTTAATTATAATCAAAATATTGGTGGACTTGCACCTTATTTTGATGCTCCTATTCCTAAAAACTGGAAAGATACAAACACATATCGAATAGGAGTGACTCATCAATATAACGATAAATTAAAACTTATGGCAGGATTTGCTATAGATAAATCTCCGATTAGAGATGGCTATGTTGGTTTTGAGCTCCCAGATAGTGACGCAAAACTATACTCCGCTGGTTTTGAATATAAAATTAATGACAATATAAAAGTTGGTTTGGCATATTTGTATGATTCAAAAGAGAGTAGATCAGTTTCTCAAAGAACCACCCCTGCTAATCCTGCAACAGGGATAAGTGGTGCATTTACAAATACATCAGCAAGCCTAGTTACTGCATCATTTAAATATAGGTTCTAGTATGCTTGAGTATAAGTATCAAAATTTTTATGAGATTATCGCTAGTAATGCCAAGGATGATCCTAAAAAAGTTGCTATTTTTATAGAAAAACATAAAGTTACAAATCTACAGTTAAAGCAAGACATCGACACATTTGCTAGGTTTTTGGAGTTTAGCGGGATAAAAAAAGGAGATAGGGTTGCCATTATCGTTGGTAACTCTGTTGAGTTTGTTGTCTCATTTTTTGCTATTACCAAGATTGGAGCCGTGGCGGTTCCAATCAACACTTTTTTGAAAAAAGGTGAGTTTGAGTATATACTAAATGATTGTGAAGCAAAGCTTTTGATAAGCTCGCCGGCATATGCCAAAGAGACAAAAGATTTGATTAAAACTACAAAAGTGCAAAAGATAGTTTGGAGTGATAAGTATGATGATTTAGATGAAAACAACTATAGTTTTGC
Organism: Campylobacteraceae bacterium; assembly: GCA_026988975.1. Taxonomy (GTDB): domain Bacteria; phylum Campylobacterota; class Campylobacteria; order Campylobacterales; family Sulfurospirillaceae; genus JAADIZ01. The sequence continues at coordinate 21,831 of JALSKH010000022.1, read as the reverse complement.
CGAGATGGATGCAACAGTATTGAGCGATGAAGAGAGTGAAACATTGCCTAGTCTTGATGATTTAGCGTGTGTTATCTATACTTCAGGCACAACAGGCCATCCAAAAGGAGCGATGTTAAGCTATAGAAATATACTCTCAAACTCTATCGGTGCAGTGGAAGTTTATGGAGTTAGAAAGAGTGATAGATTTGTAGTTTTTCTACCAATGTTTCACTCCTTTACTCTCTCAACATCTGTTATGTTGCCTCTGTATGCGGGTGCATCTATGGTTGTTGTAAAATCAGTATTTCCATTTGCAAATGTCTTAAAACAAGCTTTACTTAAAAGAGTTACAGTATTTTTAGGTGTTCCAACTCTCTATAATGCCCTTTTGAAAGCTAAGATTCCTTGGTATTTTATGTGGTTTCATAAGATAAGACTCTTTATCTCTGGTGGCGCACCTTTGAGTGAAGCTTCTTTGAACTCTTTTAATGAAAAATTTAAAAAATCAACTTTGATTGAGGGTTATGGCCTTAGTGAATGTTCTCCTGTTGTGGCGGCAAATACACTGGAAAAACAAAAAGCTCTCAGTGTTGGACCTGCATTTCCGGGATATGAAGTGAAGATTGTGGATGCTGAGATGATGGAGTTGAAACTAGGAGATATCGGAGAGATTATCGTCAAAGGCGACAATGTAATGCAAGGATATCTAAAACGACCGGATGCTACTGATGAAACTATCATAAACGGATGGCTAAAAACGGGTGATTTAGGAAAGATGGATAGTGACGGTTACATCTACATAGTGGATAGAAAAAAGGATTTGATCATTTCAAAAGGGATAAATATATATCCAAGAGAGATAGAAGAGTGGCTAGCCAAATATGAAGGAGTTGATAGTGCAGCTGTGATTGGAGTAAGAAATGAAGCAAATGACGAAGAGGTCGTTGCTTTTATACAACCAAAAGAGGAGGCTGTTTTAAAAGAGATGGAAATTAAAAAGTATCTAAAATCTCATCTTGCAAACTTTAAGTTGCCAAAATCCATCTATATTGTTGAAGAGTTACCAAAAAATGCAACAGGAAAAGTTTTAAAAAGAGTATTAAAAGAAAAAATTGCAAATGGAGACATTATAAGATAGTGATAAAATACCTGATAGATTTTTTAGAAAACAAAGATGTGGAAAAGAGTGAGGTATTTAAGTATCTTAACTGTTCAAAAAACGAAGCAAATATACTAAAATACCTCACCAAAGAGTACACACAAGGCTCCTTAGATATATCGGTTGTAGATATTTTAAAAGAGATATTTGGTGAGACGCACTATGAGTATCTCAACCATCTGCCTTTAGTGCGAAACTTGATGGAGCAGGGTTGGATTTCACAAGAAAATATACTAAGTATCAACAGTGGTGAAGTTTCAAACCTTGAACTATTAAACAGCAATATAATGATAAGCGCATCTTTTTTAAAGATTTTAGAAGAGGGGAAAACAGAACTTAAACTTCCAGAAATCACCCCTTATCTTGACCATTTGGAGTATCTCAAAGATCAATTTGCAAGGATAGATCTTTACAAAAAACTCTCAACTACCAGACAGAGTGTAACAAGAAGTGCACCAAGTATAAGTAGAGTTAAAAAAAGACTTTTAGAGTTGGAATCGAGGATAAATGAGAGAATTAAAGCTACTAAAAATGAGATCATAGTTGAGTCTATATTTAAAGAAAATAGCCTAAGCATAAAGGAGCAGCTTATATTTCTCGCTCTTTTGAAAGAGGAGTATGCAAGCGAATTTGAGAGTTTGAGAGATATGAATACCCTCATCGCTCTTATCAGTCTTGATGATTATGAAAAGATGAAAAACAGGTCGCTTTTAGAGGAGGGTTCAAAGCTCATTGAGTCCTTGCTGATCGATTATGATGAGATGCTAAGCAGTTTTGGTGGAGTTACTAGGAGTTTTTTTATAAATGAAGAGATTTTGCAAAAGATTATGCATCCAAATAAAGATAAAAAGCGAAAAAAGATAAAGTTAGATATGCTCATTGGCGAGCAAGATCTTTTTGAGCTTATAAACCCTACAACTACTATGGATGATGTTGTTTTACCTCCCAAAACCAGAGAGATTTTTGATTTTTTACTCAAGCAGGTTGATGCCAAAGTTTTGAAGCTTTTAAGAGAGTGGGGCATAAAAAACAGAAGAAGTGGGATAGATGCTAGGGTTATATTTTATGGACCTCCGGGTACCGGGAAGACGATGAGTGCTTTGAGTTTGGCAAAAAGTATGAAAAAGAGAGTGTTGAGTTTTGATTGTTCAAAGATATTGTCAAAGTACATCGGAGAGAGCGAGAAAAATGTGAGAGATATCTTTGATGGGTATAAAGATATATGTCAAAAAACCAAGAGCAAACCGATACTTTTACTAAATGAGGCTGATCAATTTCTAAGTTCTCGTTCAGTTGGGGTAAATTCTAGTGCAGACAAGATGCACAACCAGATGCAAAATATCTTTTTAGAGCAGATTGAGAAATTTGATGGTGTTTTGATTGCGACTACGAACTTGTTGGAGAGTATAGACCCGGCATTTTCGAGAAGATTTGATTATAAGATAGAGTTCACGAAGCCAGATTTTAGACAAAGGTTGGAGCTTTGGAGAAAAATGTTGCCCGAAAATGCTCTTTATAGCGAGGATTTCGATATAAAAGCTCTTGCCAAATATCCTCTAAGCGGTGGTCAGATGAATGTGGTCTTAAAAAATACAGCTCTAAGAGTAGCTATAAAAGATGAGCCAATTTTTACTTTAGAAGATTTTGTCAACAATATCAAAAGAGAGATGCAAGGGGCATTCGATAAAGAGAAAATTATGGGCTTCATGGAAGGTTAAATTTTCGCCCAAAATACAGCCCTAAGCAAATTTAAAAGATATTTTTACTATCATACAAAGATGTGTTATTTTAATTGTCATTTAAGAGATGATTATAGTTTAAAAATTTAAAAAAAAATTAAGAAGGATTTTCCATGACACCATTGTCACATATGGATTTTAGCCATCCGTATTTCGGTGCTTTTTTTCTACTTCTGTTTGCATCTGGTGCTTTTTTCGTAGTATCGGTATTAGCAAGAGTCATTAGTAGAAAGATGGCAAGATTAGATAATGAGAAACTCAAGCTTACTATCTATGAGTGTGGTCCTGAAGTCACAAAACAGCCAAATAAAATTTCTGCACAATTTTATCTATTCGCACTTCTATTTATCCTCTTTGATGTGGAGATAATCTTTATGTTTCCGTGGGCGGTTGATTTTAAAGTTTTAGGGTGGTTTGGATTTACTGAAATGGTACTTTTTATCATCTTGTTAACTATCGGATTTGTATATGCTTGGAAAAAAGGAGCGCTTGAATGGCACAGCATAAGATAAATTATTTGAGTGAAGCAGGACTTCCTGTTGCACTTACAACTGTAGATAAGCTAGTTCAGTGGGGCAGAAGCAACTCTTTATGGCCTATGACTTATGGTTTGGCATGTTGCGCTATTGAGATGATGGCAACAGGAGCTAGTAGATACGATTTTGATAGATTTGGTACAATTTTCAGAGCAAGTCCAAGACAATCAGATGTACTCATCATCGCAGGAACTCTAACAAAAAAACACTCACCATTTATGAGACGACTATATGATCAAATGACAGAGCCAAAGTGGGTTATCAGCATGGGAAGTTGTGCAAACACAGGAGGTATGTTCAACACTTATGCTACCGTTCAGGGAGCGGATAGGATAATTCCAGTAGATATCTATCTACCAGGTTGCGCGCCTCGTCCTGAGACTTTGCAGTATGCTTTGATGCTTTTACAAAAGAAAGTTAGAAAAGAAAAGGCATCAAGAAAATTGAAGCCAAAAAGGTTGGTCTGATGAGAGCTTATCAAAATAAAAAAAATGTACAAAAGAAGCCATACTACACAGATCGCTTCTGGGTAGCACCTCAGATACCAAAAGAGGATGTGAGCAGTGATGAGATTTTTGCAAAAGATTTAGAGGCATTAAAAGAAAATTTTGACATTAAAGAAGCTTACATACAAAGAGGGCAGCTTGTAGTGTATATAGGTGCAAATGAAAATGTAGAAGTTATAACATTTTTGAAAAACCAATTAGATTACAACTTTTTAAATGAATTAAGTGCTATAGATTGGTTAGAAAAGAGTGGAGAGTTTGAGATATTTTATCAACTTCTTTCAACAACAAAGCTAAAGCGAATCAGAATCAAATTTTTTATAAAACAAAAAGAAGAGATAAGAACCGTTTCAACCATATATAAAAGTGCAGATTGGGGTGAGCGAGAGATGTACGATATGTTTGGTGTTATCATCACAGGACACCACTACATGAAGAGAATCTTAATGCCTGAAGATTGGCATGATCATCCTTTGAAAAAATCATATCCACTTCATGGTGATGAAGAGGCTAGTTGGTATGAGATAGATAAAATTTTTGGAAAAGATTACAGAGCTGTAATCGGACCTGAAAACAGAGACAGTTCAAGAGTTGATGAAAACGATACTTATAATTTTGCAAGAATTCACCATGAAGTTCCTTTTGGAGATAAACCTTCAAAAGAGATAGTGCATACTGACTATCAAGAAGAGGGTGGAGTTTTCTTGGTTAAAAGCTTGAAAAAAGCTGATAGTAAAATCTTAAAAGAGAGACCATAATATGCAAAAAGTAAATAGACTACAGCCATTTTTTGAAAATCTTGTTTTTGAGAGAGATGATGATACTATGATCATAAACTTTGGTCCTCAGCATCCAAGTTCTCACGGACAGTTGCGTCTGATTCTTGAACTTGATGGAGAGAAGGTTACAAAGGCAACCCCAGATGTTGGATATCTGCATCGTGGTATGGAGAAGATGGCTGAAAATATGATATATAACGAGTTCCTTCCCACAACAGACAGGATGGATTATATAGCAGCTACTTCAAATAACTATGGATTTGCTCATGCTGTTGAAGAGCTAATAGGGCTTGAAGTTCCGAGACGAGCCCAAACTATAAGAATGATGCTTTTAGAGTTAAATCGCATCATCTCACATCTTTTTTGGTTAGCTACTCACGCTTTGGATGTCGGAGCTATGACAATCTTCTTGTATGCTTTTAGGGAGAGAGAGTATGCTATGGATTTGATGGAAGATTATTGTGGTGCAAGACTTACGCACTCTTCTGTTAGAATCGGTGGCGTTCCACTTGATTTGCCTGAAAACTGGATAACAAAACTTAGTAAATTTATAGATAAACTTCCTAGTGATATAGCTGATTATGAAGGTTTGCTAGATCAAAATAGGATTTGGAAGATGAGACTAGAGGGAGTGGGTGTAATCACTCCTGAAATGGCACAATCATGGGGATGTAGTGGACCATCTCTAAGAGGAAGTGGAATAGCATGGGATATAAGAAAAGAGGAACCTTATGAGCTTTATGATGAGGTTGATTTTGATGTACCGATAAGCACTACATGTGATAGTTATGGACGATATAAGCTTCATATGGAAGAGATGAGACAAAGCATCAAAATCATAAGACAAGTTATAGGGATGTACTATAAAACTGATCCACAGATAATGGCTCATGCACCAAACTACATATCCGCTCCAAAAGAGCAAATTATGACACAAAATTACTCGCTAATGCAACATTTTGTTTTGGTAACTCAAGGTATGAGACCACCTGTTGGTGAAGTTTATGTTCCAACCGAATCTCCAAAAGGAGAATTAGGATTTTATATAAACTCTCAAGGTGGAGCATATCCATATAGATTGAAGCTAAGGGCTCCTAGTTTTTGGCATACAAGTATATTGCAAGAGTTACTTCCTGGGCATTATCTAGCTGATGTTGTTACGATAATCGGTAACTTAAATATCGTCTTTGGCGAAATAGATAGGTAGGTGAAGATATGCAAAGATATGATTTGAGACATTTGGGCGATAATTTTTATGATCGAATGATAGAGATAATGGGTGAAACAAAAGAGGGTGAAGTCTCTATATTTATGTTTGAGATTGGAGATTTTTCTCCAGTTCAAAAGAGTGCAGATGTTATAAAAGAGGCTGGATATGAGCTGATGAACTCTTTAAAATTCAATGAGGCTGACTGGAGTATAGTTGTAAAAAACAGCAAAGGGGCAGAGTCTTGAAAAGAGAGTTTTTCTCACTTGTAAAAGATAAAGAGATGTTTACTGATAGTATGGATTCGGATTTTATAATCGTGATTGGTGTTATGCCCTCATTTGATGAACAGTTACTATCAAATCTAAAAAATCGCAAAAATATAGTCTATTTAAGTGTGATTGAAGATAGAGAAATGGTAAATATCGCATCCTTGCAAAGCAGATATGAAGCAGGAAGTGAAGAGGGAGTATTGGCGATACTCGCAAAAGAGCTTTTAAAAGATAAAGAGTTGGATAAGGTTGCACAAAACTTTTTTGAAAATTTAGATGATGGATATATCAGTGCTGAGTCAAATGTTGGCGAGGAGGAGTTGGAAGAGATATTTGAGATGTATAAAGATGCAAAAAGACCTCTTTTGGTGTTGGGGTATGATCTTTATAATCACCCTAGAGTGCAAAATATCGTAAATATCGTAAATCTTCTTGTTGAGTACGGAAATTTCAAGATATTCAACTCTGACCAATTTGATAATGCCAAACAAAATACACAGGACTTAAAACTACAAGATATCGCAGAGTTGGAGAGTTTTGATGGAACAGTTGTATATACATATCCAACAGATAACTTAGATGACAAAGAGCAGTTGATAGGTTCGCCACAATTTATGATGGCAGCCAAGGTAAAAGAGGGCGATGAGCTTTTTGTGATAACACAAAATAGTGAACAAGAGAGAAAATTTGTTTTAGATAGAGAGTTAAAGGGCACTGTTGCGCTACTTCCTAGTGCAAAAGGTGATGAGTCGTATTATTATAAAATAGCAAAAATTATTAAGCGAGAAAATTAATGAGTGAAGTAATGGTAACTATTGACGGGCAACAATGCAAGGCAAAAGAGGGTGAAAGCATACTAAATATAGCTAGAAGAAATGGTATCTTTATACCTGCTATTTGCTATCTTTCAAATTGTTCTCCCACACTTGCTTGTAGGCTGTGTTTGGTAGAAATTGATGGCAAAAGAGCATACTCTTGTAATGCCAAAGCAAAAGAGGGCATGAGCGTAACAACCACAACTGATGAGATAGAAGTGGAACGAAAAGCGATCATGCAAGTTTACGATATGAATCATCCGCTAGAGTGTGGAGTATGTGACCAAAGTGGAGAGTGCGAACTTCAAAACTATACTCTAGAGATGGGAGTTAATCATCAAGAGTTCGCAATGCCTGACACAAATAGACCTTCTCATGATTGGGGTTTTATACATTATGACTCATCTCTTTGTATAGTTTGTGAAAGATGTGTAACAGTTTGTAAAGATATGATAGGAGAGTCTGTTTTAAAAACAGTACCAAGGGGTGGTCCACTTTTGCCAAAAGAGTGGAAAGAGGTCGCACCAAAAGATACATATGCTATGTGGAATAAACTCCAAAAGTCAGTTATAGGTATCGCAAGTGGTGCGCAAACACTAGAGTGTACAAATTGTGGTGAATGTACAGCAGTTTGTCCGGTCGGTGCTTTGGTTGGATCAGATTTCCAATATACTTCAAATGCGTGGGAGTTGAAAAAGATACCAGCTTCAAATCCTCACAGCAGTGACTGCTCTTTGATATATTATGATGTAAAACAGACAAGCATAAAAGATGCGAAAGAGAAGATTTATAGAGTTAGTAGTGACTATAGTTTTGCCCCTCTTCATGGTGGTATAAGATATGGATATGATTTTCAAAATGAAAATGAAGGAAAAGATGGAAAAGCTTTGCAAAAAGCGGTCAAATTTTTCAAGGAAGAGGCTGATACTATAAAATTTGATAGTTTTATAACAAACGAAGAAGCCTTGATCCTACAAAAACTCAAAGAAAAATATGGATATAAGTTAGTCAATGACGATGCTTATGCTTATAAAAGATTTTTAGAAAATTACAAAGCCACAAGTGGAAATTCACTATATAGTGGAGATATAAGAGATTTGCAAGATAGTAACTTTGTAGTTAGCGTCGGTTCATACTTTAAAAGTGACAATCCAAATGTAGGATATGCCATAAATAATGCACTAACTATGAATAAAGGCGCAGGTCTCTATTTTCATCCAGTGATTGACCCTATAGTTGATGGTTACTCAAAAAATATGCTTTGCGTAAACCATAAAGTTGGAGTTGAAGAGGCTATTTTATATCTTGTGTTGGATCTTTTTGCAGACAAAGAGAAATTGCCAAGTAAAATCACACAGTATCTGAAGAGTTTTCATGAGATACGCAAGAAAACCGTCACTGAAGTTGTAAAAGAGCAAGTTAAAGAGATGGTAAAAGATGAAGAGAGTGGCGAAGAGAAAGAGGTTGTTAAAACTATAAGTAAAACAGTAGAAAAAGAGATAGAAGAGGATCATAACAGTCTATATGATTTGGTTGGTATGCCAGATGATTTTGACGCTAAACTTACTAAGATGCTAGCAAAAAAAGATAAATTTTTCTTAGTAGTAGGTGAAGATTTATACACTCATAAAAGAGCAGAAAATCTCGCAAAACTGACTGGTTTAGTAGAGAGATTTACCTCTTTTGATACTCTCATCATTCCTTCAAAAACCAATACGCTAGGTGTATCTTTGATATGTGATTTAGATAAAGAGGTTGGGAAAAAAGTAGTAGGCTACAATGTAAAAGCTGATTTCAATCTAAGCTCAATCAAAAAAGCAGATCTGAATTTTCCTGCACTGAATCAACAAGAGGGTACGCTGACATCTTTCAATAAAAGAGTGGTGCCGACAAATGTCGCAGTTGGATTTGATGGTTATTGTTTGAATGATTTAGCAAATGAGTTAGGTTTGCAAGCTGAAAACACTATAGACTATACACCGCTACTTGGTGATATAGATGGTTTTAAAAATGAAGAGTTTGATGATTTGCCAAATGAATTTTTAAATTCCGGCATTGAAAATAGAGGTTATGAACTAAGCATAAAAAGCGTGGAGCCAAAAGATGAAGTTGAGGAGATGCAACTCTCCACGATGGATGGACAGATTGTCTATCTTGCAAATCCGGTTATGCAATTTAGTGCTTTTACAAATAAAGCTCATCAGTTGAATGAGGCAGGAGCACTATATGTATCAGATGATTTCTTAGAGGCAAATGGACTCAAGGATGGAGATATGGTCTCTATCACAACTCCTGATGCAAAGCTTATAGTGGCCATCAAATTTGATCATCAGATAAAAGGTTTGATTCCATATCTGCCGACATTTGATACAAAACTAGAGGTAATGCCATTTTTCAAAGATGGTTATAGATTTGCTAAAGTAACGATAAAAGGTGTAAAAAATGATTGAAACAGCCTTAATAATTGAAACAGTGGTAAAAGCAGTAGTTGTGCTCTCAGTTGTAGCTGCTATGGCAGGATTTGCAACATTTATAGAGAGAAAAGTGCTTGCTTTTATGCAAAGAAGATTGGGACCTATGCATGTAGGACCTTATGGGTTGCTACAACTAGCAGCAGATGGTATAAAACTTTTTACAAAAGAGGATATCATACCTCAAAATGCTATAAAGCCTATATTTATAATCGCTCCTATAGTTGCTTCTGCTTCGGCATTTGTAGCAGTTGCAGCAGTTCCATATTTTCCTGAATTTACAGTTTTTGGATATACAATTCATCCTATAATTTCAGATATAAATGTTGGGTTACTTTTTGTAATGGGTGCAGCGTCAGTTGGGATGTATGGACCTTTACTAGCAGGACTTAGCAGTGCAAATAAATGGTCACTTTTAGGAGGAGCAAGAGCAGTTATACAGCTTCTTAGTTTTGAAGTCGTAAGCGGATTATCAATCCTAGCACCAATCATGATGATGGGAACACTTTCACTAATAGATATGAATGATTATCAGATAGGTGGAGTTTCAAATTGGCTTATTTGGAAACAACCGTTAGCATTTGTACTTTTTGCGATAGCTGGTTTTGCAGAGACAAATAGAACTCCATTTGATTTGGTTGAGTTTGAAGCAGAGATAGTTTCGGGCTATGCTACCGAATATTCTGGCATGAGATGGGGACTCTTCTTTATAGGTGAGTATGCAAATATGATAACCATATCAGTTTTGGTAAGCATCATATTTTTAGGTGGCTACAATGATATGTGGTTTATCCCAGGAGCTCTTGCGATGCTTATAAAAGTATCGTTATGGATTTTCTTATTTTTATGGGTAAGAGCGGCTTGGCCTCATATAAGACCAGATCAGTTGATGTGGTTGTGTTGGAAAGTGTTGATGCCACTGTCACTTTTGAATGTGCTGATTACCGGCATAGTATTGGTATAAGGGAGTTAGGATGGAATTAAGAGGGTTTAAAAACAGAAATGCAACCCCTGGATATATATTTTTTGAGGGCGAGACGAAGTTACTCACTCCGTGGGATAGATTTAAGAGATTTTCATCTCGTGCAGTAAAAGGGGAGCTTTTTGTTGGTCTTTGGATAGTATTAAGAGAGATGATTAAGTTCAATATCCACACAGTTCAATATCCACTTCAAAAACTTCAAATGAGTCCAAGATATAGAGCTATTCACAAGCTTTTAAGACTTTTTGAAAGCGGGCATGAGAGGTGTATCGGATGTGGGCTTTGTGAAAAGATTTGTATAGCAAACTGTATAAAGATGGATACAAAAGTTGATGAAAAGAGCAGAAAGCTTGTGACTGAATACAGCATCAATTTTGGAAGATGTATTTTTTGTGGGTATTGTGCTGAAGTTTGTCCCGAACTTGCTATCGTTCATGGAGATGATTATGAGCATGCGAGTGAGCAAAGGGCACATTTCGGGTTAAGAGAAGATATGCTAACACCTTTAGATAAATTTAAAGCTAAAAAGCAAAAAGAGTTTCCTGGTTTTGGAGCATTGAGTAAAGATGCGGATCAGTTTGTCAAAAAAACACCATTAGCGTATTGAGGTAGATATGTTTGAAACAGTTGCATTTTATACATTTTCAATTTTAGTAATTGGAATGTTTGGGATAGTGGTATTTAGTAAAAACGCACTCTATGCGATGAGTGCACTGGCTGGAGGTATGATATTTATATCAGGCTTCTTCTTTTTATTAGGTGCTGATTTTTTAGGAGTTGTGCAAATAGTCGTCTATACGGGAGCAGTTATGGCACTATATGCGTTTGGTATGATGTTTTTTGATGCTACTAGGGATGTCAAAGAGAATATCAGATTTAAGAAGATTATATATTCATTGGCGATACTATCAGCTATATTTACTATTTTCATTTTGATGGCGCCTATCTACTCCATGAGGATAGAGGCTGCATATCCAACTATACAAGGTGTTGGAAATGTTCAGATGATAGGTTTGCTTATATTTACAAAATATCTAGTACCGTTTGAAGTCGCAGCTCTTATGCTTTTGGCTGCTATGATTGCGGGAATTGTTCTGGTAAAAGTTAAGATTGAAGAGACGCCGACAAATATTGAAGTTGCAAGGGGTGAAAAATGATAACTTTAACGCACTATTTGGTGCTTAGTGGAATTCTATTTTCTCTGGGTATCGTGGGAGTTTTAAGAAGGAAAAATCTTTTGATGCTTTTCTTCTCTACGGAGATTTTGCTCAATGCAGTAAATGTTGGATTTGCAGCAGTCTCAAAGTATTATGGTGATTTGAGTGGGCAGATTTTTTCATTTTTTATAATCGCCATTGCAGCGAGTGAAGTTGCAGTTGGTTTGGGTCTGTTGGTGCTTTGGTATAAAAGAAGTGGCACGATTGATCTTGATAGCTTACAGATGATGAAGGGTTAAAGATGGAAAAATACTTATTTGTAGCTCTTTTTGCACCGATTGTAGGTTCACTATTTAGCCTTCTTTTTACAGCTCGTAAAAAAAATGTGATAACAGCGCTGGTTACATCAGGACTTTTATTGTTCTCTTTTGTCTCCTCTTTAACGCTCCTTTTTGCAGTTCATGATGGATTGGTTCTACATGTAAAGCTTATGGATTGGATAAGTGCAGGAAGTCTGAATCTGCCTTTTGGTTTTATTGTAGATAATGTTTCAGTTATCATGATGGTTACAGTTACTCTTGTTTCATCAGTAGTAAATATCTACTCCATGGGATATATGGCTCACGATAAAGGATATAATAGATTTTTTACCTATATATCAGCTTTTGTCTTCTCTATGCTGATTTTGGTTATGAGTGATAACTTTGTAGGGCTTTTCATAGGATGGGAAGGCGTTGGGCTTTGCTCATATCTTTTGATCGGATTTTGGTATGAAAAAGAGAGTGCAAGCTGGGCAGGAAATGAAGCATTTATCATGAACAGAGTTGCGGATCTGGGTATGTTGATGGGACTATTTTTGATATATTGGCAGTTTGGAACATTTAGTTATGAGGAAGTTTTTGCTCATGTTGGCAGTGTAAATGTTGGAGTTGTAACCACTATAGGATTATTACTGTTTATCGGTGCTATGGGTAAATCAGCCCAATTTCCATTTCATACTTGGTTAGCTGATGCGATGGAGGGACCGACTCCTGTTTCGGCTTTGATTCATGCTGCGACCATGGTAACAGCTGGTGTTTATCTTGTGATCAGAGCAAGTGACCTTTTTATGTTGGTTCCTGAAGTTGGACATATCATAGCAACACTTGGTACATTTGTAGCAGTCTTTGCAGCTTCAATGGCACTTGTAAATAGAGATTTAAAAAGAATCATTGCTTACTCTACTCTTTCTCAATTAGGTTATATGTTTGTAGCAGCTGGCTTAGGAGCTTACTGGATAGCACTATTTCACTTGATGACTCATGCATTTTTCAAATCTCTCCTATTTTTGGGTGCTGGAAATATAATGCATGCTATGGATGATGAACTAGATATTAAAAAGATGGGCGGACTGTTTGGTGCTATGCCATATACCGCTATTTTGATGGCAGTGGCTTCGGTAGCACTTTGTGGAGTATATCCGTTTGCGGGATTTTTTAGTAAAGATGCGATTTTAGCAGCTGCATTTAATGGGGGAAACTTTTATATATGGTTCGCACTCTTTATCGGAGCTGGAATGACTGCGTTTTATAGTTTTAGATTGATAATGTTAGTATTTTTTGGTGATAAAGTATATAAAAAATTGGGATTTCATCCGCATGAGACATATCCATTTGTTCTTTGGGCACTTTTACCTTTGGGGATACTCTCAACTGTGGCTGGATTTTTTGAGAAACCATTTGAAGAGTTTGTTACTAAAGTTTTAGATAAGTATGAGTTTAGTATGGCTCACTCAACTGAGCTTGGATTGATATTTTTAACTTCAGGCTTTGTTATCTTAGTTATTGTTGCTACAATATATAAGTATGCAAAAGGAGGCTTTAGCAAACAGCTTGAAACAATGCCTCTGTTTTTATTGCTAAAAAATCAATACTACATACCAAAACTTTATGAAGTAGCAATTTTCAAACCATACTACGCTCTTTCAAGATTTGCTTGGAAGCAGATAGATGTGCGAATCATCGACTTTAGCGTTGATATGATAGCTAAAATACTTTACAGAAGCGGACAGCAGAGCAGGAAGATGCAAAGTGGAAATCTCTCAGATATGCTTAGATGGATGGTGGTGGGTATCGTTATACTCTTAGCCATAGCAATTTTTTATAGACCGATGGTGTAGGAGTAGATGATGGAACATATATTATCAATAATCGTATTTTTTCCGCTAGTTGCAGTTTTCTTTGGTTTTGTTATTAGTAAAGAGAGTATAAAGACATTTGGAATCACAGTTGCAGTGGTTGAGTTTTTACTCTCCATTGTTTTATGGATAGGATTTGATACGAGCAATGCCGGTTTTCAATTTGTAGAGTATTTTCCTCTTATATCACAGTTTGGTGTCAGTTACTATCTTGGAGTAGATGGAATATCGCTATTTCTAGTGATACTTAGTACATTTATGACTCTCATCTCTTTGATAGGCTTAAATATCAAAAAAGATATAAAAAATCTTGTCATTACTATACTCTTTTTAGAGATGACTCTTGTGGGTGTATTTTTAAGTTTAGATATGATTTTGTTCTATATCTTTTGGGAACTCTCTTTGATACCTATGCTTTACATTATAGGTGCTTGGGGAAGTGGTCAAAGGGTATATGCGGCTATTAAATTTTTCCTATATACATTTGCAGGATCTGCTTTGATGTTGGTTGGTATATTGTATTTGGGATACCAGTACTTCTTGGCTACAGGAACTTGGAGTTTCTCAGTGCCTGATTGGCATCTGTTAGTGCTACCTTTTAATATGCAGTTATGGTTATTTGGAGCATTTTTTCTTGCATTTGCAGTTAAAGTGCCGATGTTTCCATTTCATACATGGTTGCCTTACGCGCATGGACAAGCACCAACTATAGGTTCAGTTTTGCTAGCAGCAGTTATGTTGAAAATGGGAACTTATGCTTTTATTAGATTTTCACTTCCACTATTTCCTGATGCGTCATACTACTTTCTATACCCAGTAGCTACAATAGCAATCATAATGGTCATATATGCTGCGATGGTGGCTTATGCGCAAGAGGATATGAAGCAAGTTATAGCTTATAGCTCTATATCTCATATGGGTATCATCATAATCGGAACATTTGCTATGAATGCAGAGGGACTTACTGGGGCTATCTTTTTAATGTTGAGCCATGGTATCGTAAGTGGGGCTCTGTTTATGCTAGTCGGGGTTATATACGATAGAAGGCATACAAAAATGATAAATGAGTTTGGTGGATTAGCCACTGTGATGCCACGATATGCAGCTATATTTGGTGTCATGATGATGGCAGCAGTCGGACTTCCTCTTACCATCGGTTTTGTTGGTGAATTTTTATCTTTGCTTGGATTTTATAGAGTTAGTTGGTTGATGACACTTTTTGCAGGAACGGGTATCATTTTAGGTGCAGTTTATATGCTTGTCCTTTTCAAAAAAGCTTTTTTTGGTAAAGTTACAAAAGATGAAAATGCAGAGTTGAAAGATTTGGATAAGAGAGAGTTTACAGCGCTCATCCCATTGGTAGCTTTAGTTGTGATTTTGGGTGTTTATCCAAAACCTATTTTAAGTACGATAGATATGAGTGTTAAGAAGATGATTAATCTGATGGAGAAAAAGGCACTATTGCCTAGCACGAAAGAGTTTCTCATAAGAGTAAATCACACAGGGGGTAAAAAGTAATGTTAGGTCATATATCTGTAACAATTTCGAGTCTAAATATAGCACTCTTGGCTCCTATGGCGATCATCTCTTTTGGCGCACTTGCTATCATCTGTATAGATCTTTTTAGTAAAAATTTAAATAAGAGCTTCTATGTGATGTTGAGTCTTCTTTTTATACTGTTAGATTTTACTACACTTATCGGTTTGCACGGCTCTAGTAGAGGATTTTTCAATGTAATGTTAGTAGATGGTATCTCCGTACTTTCGCAGGGTATTATCTTGATCACTTCAGCACTTTTTATTGTCCTAGCACTTAGTAATAAACCATTTATGGAGTTTAAAAAAGCTGAGTATTATGCACTATTTCTGTTCATGCTAGTAGGCTTCCAGTTTATGGTGGCAACTGATAATCTAATCCTAATCTTTTTGGGTTTAGAGACAGCAAGTTTGAGTCTATACACTTTGATTGCGATGCATAACAGAAACAAAGCATTTGAAGCGGCTATCAAATACTTCACTATGGGAGCACTAGCGGCAGGTTTTTTTGCTATGGCATCACTCATATTTTATGCCTTAACAGGAAGTGTTGAACTCTCTGTTATATCAAAAGTATTGGAAGCTAGAAATTATGCTCCGGGAGTTGCTATTTTGGCGGGTGTTGTGTTTATGTTGACTGCTCTTGCGTTTAAACTCTCAGTTGTACCGACTCACACTTGGACTCCTGATGTTTATGAGGGAAGTTCTGCCCCACTTGCTGGGTATATGTCAGTTGTTCCAAAGATAGCAGGTTTAGTTGTAGCTATACGATTTTTTGATATATTTTTACACGCAGATATCGTTTGGGTTCAAAATGTTTTGATATTTTTAGCGATTATCACAATGTTTTTAGCAAATATCACAGCTTTAGTGCAAGAAGATGTCAAAAGAATGCTAGCATTTAGCTCAATTGCACATGCAGGCTTTGTTTTAACAGCTTTGATGATCGGAAACACACAGGCAAATTCAGCTATATTTTTATACTGGATACTCTTTATGTTTACAAACATGGGAGCATTCACAATGTTATGGATGGCAAGACATAGAAAAAATCTTTGGGATAGCAGATACCAACATCCATTTACAAAATTCTCAGGACTAGTCAAAGTCTCTCCAATGATGGCTACTATAATGGGAATATTTATGTTTACACTAGCAGGAATGCCACCGTTTTCAGTATTTTGGGGTAAACTCTATCTTATAAGTGCAGTTGTTGATAGTGGACATGTATGGCTAGCAGTCATAATGGTTATAAATAGTGCGATTGCGGTATATTACTATATGAAACTCATAGTTTATATGTTTTTAAAAGATCCAATCACAGAAGATGGAAATATCTATGTAGCCAACTCTTCAACACCTATAAAAGTAGTAGTGGGGATTGCATTGGTATTTACAATAACCGCTTCAATCTTTGTAGAACCGATACTTGGAATCGTTACGCAGTTGATGAAATCAAGTGGATTGTAATTTTCTTTAAGGTTTAAACCATTTTGAAAATAGACAGTAAAGAACAATTTGCAAGCGATAACTACTCAGGAGTTTGCCCAGAAGTATTGGAGTATCTGATAAAATCAAATGTCGGGTCAGCTCCAGCTTATGGAAATGATATATATACAAAAATGGTTTCTGACAAGATGAGAGAGATTTTTGAGTGCGATTGTGAAATCTTTTTTGTTTTTAACGGAACTTCAGCAAACTCATTATCGCTGGCTGCTATGAGTCAATCATATCATAGTGTTATATGTCATGAGCTAGCCCATATCGAAACAGATGAATGTGGTGCTCCAGCATTTGCGTCAAATGGCGCAAAATTGCTCCTCGGCAAGAGCGAAAATGGAAAATTAATTCCGGCAAATATAGAAGAACTTGTAACAAAAAGAGATGATATACATTATCCAAAACCAAAAGTCATAAGTATTACACAATCTAATGAAGTTGGTGTATGTTATAGTTTGGATGAGATAAGAGCTATAAAAAAAGTAGCAAATAGGTTGAATTTAAAGATACATATGGATGGTGCTAGATTTGCAAATGCCTTGATGAGTATTGGTTGTACACCTGCTGAAATGACATGGAAGTCGGGCATAGATGTGCTAAGCTTTGGTGGAACAAAAAATGGAATGGCTTTTGGAGAAGCAGTAGTATTTTTTGATAAGAAACTAGCAGAAGACTTTGAGTATAGAGTAAAGCAAGCTGGACAATTAGCATCAAAGATGAGATATATTTCTTCTCAATGGCTTGGTTTGTTCCAAGATGATACTTGGCTTAAAAATGCTAAACATGCAAACAATTTAGCTAAATTTTTCTCAACTTCCATTGAGGGAGTAGATGGTGTACATTTGATGTTCCCATCAGATGCAAATGAAGTTTTTTTAAAGTTAAAACCAGAGATTGAAGTTGGTTTGAGAAAAAAGGGATGGATTTTTTACAATTTTATAGGAGTGTCATCTAGATTTGTTTTTTCTTGGAGTTCAACAAAGAAAAGAGTAGAAGAGCTAATAGATGACATTAAAAACTTAAGTAAAGATAAAATCTAAAATTTTGATATATGATATAATGTCATCATGAAACATATAGTAATAATATTTTTTATCTACGTGCATCTTTTTGCACTCGATATATATCTAAATAGTGCAAAGCAGAATAACTCTCCATATGCAATCTTGCATATCGTTGATAATGAACCTATAGAGTGTCATACAATACTTTTAGCATTAGATAAAAAAAGTTACATTTGCAGATTTAAAAAAATAGTCAAAAATAAGCTTGGCAAGAAAAAACTCAGATTTGTAAATATTGATTTTCTTGAAAAAGATAAAGAGTTTTACATAAAAATTGATCCAAAATATGGCTCAAAACTCTTGAGTTTAAGTGAGGAACTTTTCAAACTAAAAGAGATCAAGCAAGAGATAAGTGGGAAGAAAAGTAAGCATTGGGTAGTGTTGCTGTTTAAAAAACTTCCATTTGGGAAAAAAGTAAAAAGTGATGGTATAAATTTTCCAATAACTTACGAAAGATATATGATGCCAAGTGTTGGACCTGTGGATGTAAACGGTGCACCAATTGCTTATGCTAGAAGTAAAGATATAAATTATTATTTAGACATCCAAAAAGAGTTTAAAAGTGGAGACTACGAGAGTGTTGTCCAAGATGTGAATAGAGCTATTAAACAGTACCCTAATAGTATATTTATGAGTGATTTATTGTTATATAAGTTAAAGTCTATAGATGTAAGCATAGAGAAGAATCTAACACCAATTTCAGAAAAATATACAAATAGTGATGTTACTAAAGAGGCAAAATCTTGGCTAAGGAGATATGCATCAAATGAAAATATACCTCAAGTTCTATTGATTTTAGTTAAAAATTATCTAAGAGCAGAGTCAAATTCAGATGTAAACTACTTTCTTGATATATTGATTAACGAGCACAAAAAGAGCCCATATACAAAAAAAGCAATATTGTATTATGCTGACTCTTTGTATAGCAAAAATCATAGAAAAAAGGCCACCAAGCTTTATGAAGATGTGTTATATAGTGCTAAAAGTTTGGATATTGCATCCTTAGCAGCAATAAGATTGGCAAATTCTAATATAAATTCAGGAAATACTGAGGAAGCTAAAAAATATCTACTTAAAGTTTTGGATGCAAATAAAAAGTACCTTCTTAAAGATAAAGATGCTACGGCAGCATTAGCCGTCAAACTTGCTGCAAACAAACTGCAGGATATCGCTGCAAAGTTAAATGATCTTTTATTAAAAAATATTCCAAAAGAGCAGATAGATACTAGAGAGCTTTTACTTAAGCAAGCAGGTGATTGGTATGCTGAAACAAATCAAATTAACAAAGCATATGCAAGATATAGCCAATACCAAAAAATATATAAGGATGGAATTTATATAAACGAGGTAAATAAAGCAAGAGATAGGTTGTTTTTTAAAATAAAAGAGAATAATGATACCAAGTTGGCAAATTATTATGATACCTTGATTTCAAAGTATAAAAATGACATAAGAGACAAGGCGATTTTGCATAAGGCAGAACTTCTTATTCGGGAGAAAAGATATCAAGAAATTTTAAATATGAAAAACTTGATCAAATCTTCAAGCGACAGAAATTCGACCAAGGGTGAAAAAATTATCAAAAGTGCATCAATAGTACTTATAGAAGAGTACTTGCAAGCAGACAATTGTCAAAATGCGATTAATCTATTTATCGATAATAGGGTAGATTTTAAAGATATAAATAATTCAAAAAAGCTTTTTAACTGTTTGATGATAATGCAAAAGTATAAAAAAGCGAATGAATTGTCAAAATCAAAAATATCTTCCAAGAGACTATCTAGCAAATTTTATTGGTTGGAAAATTTGATAAAATCTGATTATAAATTGCAAAAATTCAATAAGATTTTAGAACTAAAACAAGATATAGACAAACTTTCTAAAATAGCAAATAAACCTATAAGCGCATCTGTACTCAGAGATATATTTAACTCGTATTTTTACACAAAATCATATAGTTCAGCTTTAGAAGAGCTTCATCTCCTTGATATAAAATATCCAAAAGATATAAAAAATATCGAACCTTATTATAAAATCATAAATTATGCCAATGATAAAAGAGACGACCTGCTTTTGATAAAATATGCAAAAAAGATAATTTCTATGCAAAAGTTGTATAAAATTCATTCATACAGTCCAAAAGTTGAATTTTTATATATAGACGCATTAAAAAGAGTATCTAAGATAAAAGAGGCGAGAAAAGTAGCAAATAAATTATTAAAAATAAAAATGAAAAAACAAAATATTCCTAGAGTGCTTTTTGAATTAGGGGAGCTTAATTTAAAACTCGAAGATAGAAAAATAGCAAAAAAATATTTTCAAAAGTGTGCTAAAGTTAAAGAGAATAATTCTTGGGTTGAATTATGCAAAGATAGTTTGAAGTTATTTTAGAAATTTACTTATAGAGGCATGGAGAGTCTCCAAATCCCCCTTTACATGTAGAGGAAATTGAGTAGAGTTAAATGTTCTTTGTCTTTTGGCTAGTTTGGCTGTATTTATGCTGATTTTTTCACTTAGTTGATCTTTGTTTAAGAAGCCGTCTAAAAATTCTAACCCCTCCTTTATGCCTATAGATCTCATAGAATTTGGAGCTCTTGTGTATCGTTTTTCAAGATAGACTACTTCATCGATCAATCCTTGTTTTATCATATCTTGTGTGCGGATTTTAATCCTCTGTCTTAAAAGATCTCTTGGGGTATCTATCTCAAATATCTCTATATCTTTCAAAAGCGCTTCTTTTTTGGCTGATTTGAAGTAATTGGTCATACTCTGTCCACTTTGCAAAAATACCTCTAGCCATTTCTCTATCCTGTAAGTATCATTTTTTGAAATTTTTTGGGCATACTCTTCATCATTTCTTTCTAAAATTTTATATGCCTTAGCTATATCTTGCATCAGTGATTTTGCTTCCTGCCTATTTTTTAGAGAAATATGCGGTTTTTGACTGAGCCCATCCATCAGAGACTTTAGATAAAAGCCAGTTCCACCGACTATGATGAGGTTTTTATCCTCTTTTTTAGAAACTTGTAGCGCATCTTTAAAAATATCAAAAAAGAGTGAGACACTAAAATTTTCATTTGGCATTATTTCATCAATTCCAAAATGCCTAATCCCCTCTCTCTTGCTCATGGTTGGTTTTGCAGAAGCGATATCTATCTCTTTATATATGCTCAGTGAGTCAAGTGAAAGTATGTTTGCATTAAACTCATGAGCAAGAGATATAGAGAGTGAAGTTTTGCCACTTGCTGTTGGTCCTAAAATAGCGATAGTTTTCATAATTAACATCTTATTGATTGAATTTTATTGGACTTTTTAAAACTATCTCTTAGAGGCAAATCCTCCCCTTGGTCTGAGCCTCACGGGATAGTTTTAAAAAGTCCAATAAAATTATAACACTTTTATATCAATTATAGTAGAATCTGACCTTACGCACTATAAACACACCTAGGCAGAATGAGAAAGCATCATATGCGAGGCAGTTTGCTTTTAGCGTAGCCAAAGCTACGGTAAAAGTGAACTAACGAAGCAGATGGTGCTTTATCATTCTGTCCGTAGGATGATAAAATTTGCACTTTATTACGGCGTCAGTAAAGCTTCATCGTAGAATAACTACAATTTTGCTATACTTCCTTGCATTAGAGTGCAACTTTTATCACCTAGGTGTGCTTATAGTGCGTAAGGTCAGATTAAAATCTCTCAAAGGATTTCAATGCAAAAAAGTATAAAAATTTTAAAAGATATCAGTGAGCTTATTATGTTTAAGCACTCTGTTTTCTCTTTACCGTTTATCTTTATATCTATGATTGTTTACTCATCAAATTTAAACTCTACTATGTGGTTTGGTTGGAGATTGTTACTGCTAGGGCTTTTAGCAGCAGTAAGTGCGAGAAATTTTGCTATGAGTTTTAACAGGTGGGCAGATAGAGATATAGACAGATTTAACCCTCGAAC
>JALSKH010000021.1 GCA_026988975.1 Campylobacteraceae bacterium | reverse complement strand
ACAGTACAGTTACTAAAACTCTTCTTTCTATGAGTTTTTTAGTGATCTCTTTCTGCTTTAAATTTTCAAAATATATCAATTTTAGATCGTTAAAACCGGATATTTTCAGTGTTTTGATGTAGTATCTATCTTTTTTGGAAAAGTATGTGTCTTTTTTAAAATTTTGTGTTCTTATGTCAAAATCATCTATCGCGTTGATCCTTTTGTCTAAATATTTTGACCAATTATCTTCCGGATTTTTGCTGATTATAAAATTTCCATTTAAGTCGCATAGGTAGAGATCATAGATGGTTGAATCCGTTAAGTCATTTAGATAGTGTTTCATAAAAACATTTAAAATTAGAAATCCTAGATATTTTTTGTCACTATATATAGGAATCGAAACTCTGATAACAGGTTTAATCGGTTTTTCAATTTTTCCGTGTTCTACATTTAAGTCTATATTTGAAAACCATATATCACCTTTTTGCAGAGCTGCACATTTTTTGCAATAGTATCTTTTGGATTTGTTTTGTAGATTTTTTTGTTTTTTAACTTTGGAGCCTATATTTGATCTGTCAAATCTTATGATTTCCTTTCCGCTATGGTCTATATATCGCAGTTGCATATAACTTTTGTCGATTTTTATCATTGAGCGCAGTAAATCTTCGGCAGCTTTTTTGTTTGTTCCATTTTTGGCAAATGAGATAAACTCTTTGTTTGTAGAGATTGCTTTTATCAGATTTGAGCTTCTGCTTAAGAAATTGTCTAAATATCTCTGTTTTTGAAATGAGTCTGAGATTGTATTGTTTTTGAAGTGTTTTAGAGACTCTTGAGCCGACAATCTCACATGAAGCATATAGATAGAAGACAAAATCAAAGCGGCAAACGCTATATATGAGATTACCAAGATTTTTCTAAAGCGTTTTTTTTGCCTTTTTATTCTACTAATGTTTGTCATATTTTTCTATTTTATAACCACTTCCTCTGATATTTTTGATATAGTCAAAGGTGCTTTTTGAGCGAAGTTTTTTTATGAGAGTTCTAAGGGTGTTATCTGATATGATTTTCTCTTTTCACACATAATCAATAATCGAGCTTGTGCTTAAAATGTGATTTATATTTTTAACTAAAAAAAAGAGAAGATTTTTCTCATTTTCACTTAATTCTATTATCTTTTTGTTGTCTATCAATTCTCTTGTGATGAGGTCAAAAAAGTGATTTGGTCCTATTTGAACTTTTTGTGAGTTTTCTGATAAAAGTATCTTGTTTATTCTTATTTCAAGCTCTTCAAAGTGAAATGGCTTTCTTATATAATCACTACATCCCGCGTCAAATCCGAGCTTTATATAGTCTATATCAGACATTGAAGTCAAAAAAACTGCAGGAGTTTGGATACCCAGTTTTCTAAGCTCTTTTAGAGTTTGGATACCATTTTTTATAGGGGTATTTATATCAAGAATGTATATATCCGTAGTGCCGGCATATATATTTTCTAACAAATCTTTACCGTTAGAGTAAAGCTCTACTTGATGATCTTTTAATTCAAAGTAGAGCTTAATCTCTTCGGCTATAAAGGAGTCGTCTTCTAGGAGAACTATTCGCATGAGTTAGTTTATTAGCCCGCTCTCTTTTAAATATTTGTTTAATTTCTCTTTTTTATAGATTCCATTAGCGATATATTTCACAAATATTTTCATCATACTAGGATCTGCATATCCGGGTAGTTGGATTATTTTATTCCAATCTTTGTCAAACATGATTACCTGAGGAGTAGCTTTGACTGTAAAACCCATTTTAAGAGAGACGGTATTTGTCTTTTTTGGTGGAATTTTATCTCCCATTTGATACTCATGATACTCATCAATCGGGATGGAGTAAACATTGAAATTATCTTTTAAAAGTTTATGCAACTCTTTGTCTTCTTTGATATCTTTTTTTAATACTTCGCAGTATGCACAGCTTTTAGATTCAAACAACAAAAATACATTTTTACCATTTGCTACTAATTTATCGGTATGCTGCAAGAGCGGTTTGTCTGCTTTTGCATTTACAAGAGTTAAAGTCAATAGGATTGACAGTAGTATCTTTTTTATCATAACTTACTTCTTTTTTCTGACATCAATGCCATGGTCTAGATAGTAGTTTTTCAAAGCTTTGTATATATCGCCATTTTTTCTATCAATCCCAAGCCATTTTTGTTCTTTTATAAAATCTAGTGTTACAAGGAACTGCTTTGTAGGCATATATCCGGGAACTACTAGGATGGTTTTGCCTTTCTTGTCTGAAAATATCAGAGTAGGAATTGATGTTACTTGGTAGATATCTATCAGAGTTTTTGTATCTGCGTCCAAATCTTTTCCCTCATGCTTGAGTTTGTGCATTCTGTTGTTTCTGACATCAAGTGAGTAGGTAGTAAACTCATTTTTTAACTCATCTTTTAGTTTTTTAGAATTGTAAATATCCTTTCTAAGTTGTACACAGTATGGACCATCATCGCTTTCAAAAATCATCACCATGTATTTATTGTTTGGACCAATCGTTACGGCGTCTTTAAAAACATCACTTATATCAGGAGCTTTTTCATTTTTGCTTGCTATAACTTTTGGAGATTCTGATCTTCCATGAGTCTCTATCTTGCCTGTTTTGTGAGTTTCTACTTTTTCTATGACCTTTGGTTTTTGCAATTTTGTGACAGTTGTTTCATCTTCACATCCAACTAAAACAAATATGGAAATTCCCAACAAAACTAAAATCTTTATCATATTTTTAATCATCTTTACACCTTAAATTAATTAGACTTGTTGTGATATAAGAGCATATCCTAAACATTAGCTCTCTATTCATAATCAAGGCAAGACGACGCAGGGCTAACGAGTTAGCTCAAGGAGTCTTAACGCAGAGTATGGATAGAGAGCTAATGCCCGAAGGGTAGCTTCAAAAGGGCAATCTTGAACAAAATTTTTCATCACCATAGCTTTGGCTATGCCTCAAAAAAAGTTTTGCCCAATCTCACCCTTTTGAAACTATTTAGGCTATGCTCTTATATCACAACAAGTCTATTTTATATACAAAAATAGTTTTTTTGTATATAAAATTAATTTAACTTGACCGCAAAACTTTGCGGTCAAGTCTAAGGGAGTCTAAAGACTCACTATTTCACTGATTTATGAAGTATACCATTAACCTTGTTAATGTGATCTTTATCAGTTAGTATTCCTGGAGTTGTATTTACCTTTTTCCATAACTCTTTATTTGTCATGTTTTGGTGGCAACCCATACAAACGCCTGTTCTTTCCATCTTGACTCTCATGTCTTGATCAAGTGGACGAGAAGCCGGCCAGTGTGAACCAACATTGGTAAGTTGTTTTCCATCTCTAGTAACAACTTGAGACCAACCAAAGTTCATACCTGGAATCGCTTTCATCTGGACAGTCGCATGAGATGAAGCAAATTTTCCTGTTGCTAAATCTTGAACATCAATCTTAACATCTTTGTCTTGATCTAACATAGGATCTTTTTTGCCATATCCAAGAGCTTTTTGGCTAGAGTGACAGCTTTCACATGTTCTTGCTTTATCGGTTGTTGTGTGAGGCTGAACAGGAGACATATCGATAGCATCAACTATGTTTCCATTGTCATGAACTCTTGCTTGCTTATTTAGAAGAAGAGTTTTTCCATCAGGTCCGATTACTGTAAGAGTAACTTGACATCCTGGCATGATTGGAGTTACTAGACCCTCACCATTGATTCCAAGAATTGGATCTTCCCACTCGGTGTAACTTCTAGTTTCACTCGCTTTTCCAATTTGTCTTTTACCTTTTGTTCCTAGAACTGATTCACTAGTTTCACCATTTTTGAAGTGAGTTGAGCCACTTGCTATCCAGTCAATTTTACTTTTACCTTTTCTATAGTCAACTTTTACATGGCATCCGTAACATTGAGGTGCCCAGCTAGAGTGACAAGAGTAGCACTCCATCTTGTTTAAGTGAGCTTCGACTGTGTTCATTGCAACTTCAGCATCTTTTGATTTAAAGGTGTGAGTTAACTCTTTGGTTTTTAGAACAGGAACTATCAAATCTTTTCCATTTGCAAGGTGAGCTATGACTTTATTGCTTCCTTTTGCTTTTACAACATTTCCAAGAGGATTTCCTCTGGTACTTAGTAGATATCCACCTTGTGGATCATATACAGTACCTTTTTGCATCCAGCCTGGAAGTTTTTTAGCAACTCCTCTAGGTCCTTTTGGAGCTTTTACTGCAAGATTTGTTTCGCCATATCCTATCTTTAATTCCCAAGGATATTTTTTAGTAGTACCGTGACAGTCAGAACACTCGATTTCGATTTGACCTAGAGTTGTTCCAAATAGTGTACCATCCCCGTGCATATCTATAGAAGTGTGACAATCTTGACAAGTCATACCAGCTTTGAAGTGTATATCAGATGCAAGATGAATATGTCTTTTACCATGAGTTTTACTTTGAGCTTTACCGCCTGGCATCAAAGGTGAACCATAAGGTTGTTCCATCATACCCATATATGAAACACCGATTCTTTTACCTCTGTTGTGACAAGAGTTACAAGTCTCAGGGTGAATTCCACTGAAAGTTACACCAGTTGTTGGTACATGTACCTTGGCATCTCTTGTAGCTTGCATTTCGTGAACAAGTAGATGACCGTGCTCTTTTTTATTGATAGTTGGGTCATTTCCTTCATAGATACCTTCATTTCCATAAGGAATATGACAAGCACTACATCCCATACCTCTCCAGTCGCCTCTACCTTTTCTACCTCTTACCCCGATGTGACATCTTTGACAATCACTTCTTTGGTAGCTTATAGACGCGTGATATGCTACCTCTTTTTCGCTTTTGCCTCTAAGGTCATCAGAGCTTTGTGGTGGCAATGGAAGTTGTTTAAGTTCAGTTGGGAATTGATCAGGATATTTATCCATCATATTAACCATATACTTTTTATAAGTATCAGTTCCCCATGCTGGAGTTTTTCCATCGCTATCTTTTACAGCATAATCAGCAAATTTTACTTTTTGAGTATCTTCACTACCAAATGTGTGCAAGTTACCTTGAATCTTACCCGCTTCAGTCGCCATAAGAGCTTTTTTCATGTTTGATACTGTGTCAGCATGACAAAGCCCACATGTTTTATCCATAATCCAGAAACTTCCTGGATCTCTAACAAACGCCTCTAAACCACCGGGGTGATTTGGAGCACCTTTGTGTGCCAACTCTTTGGTTGTTGCTTTTACATTACCACCATGGCAAATAGTACAACCAGCTGGATCACCTACACCAGCTCCAAGAGCTTTAATCTGTTGCATCATACCCGAATCTTCACTTCTTATATGTTCGATACCTTTATGGCATGTGACACAATCGGCATACACCCACGAAGATATAAGAGCTATAAGAAACAGAGCTTTTGCAAAGCTAGATTTCAACATAATTCTCTCCTTTTTAGAAAATTAGTCCAATGGACTTCAAGAAAGTCCAGAGACTTATTGTAATTGTAGATAAACAAAGTGCCTTCTGAGTGCTTTTATGCAAATTCATTGAAATATTGTATTTTATGTATTTTTTAAGGTTTCAAAATGTAACATTGTGAGAGTTTTAGGAGGTTTTATGAAAAAAATATTTTTAGTTATATTTATGATAATTTTTACAAATGTAGCTTACTCGGCAAATGATATCGTTGATGGTTGGGAGACTGATTTAGAACAGGCTAAGGAGGATGCAAATCGCCTTAAAAAACCCATTATACTTTTTTTACACTCTGTTAGTTGTTTTTATTGTCCTAAAGTTATAGAAAATATTTTGCCAAATCCAAGACTTGCTAAATTTTTAGAGAAAAATTTTGTCAGACTTGAGTTGGATACTGGAACTGGCTCAGACTCTATCGAATCAGAAGTAACGGATCAGGCGCCACCTAGATTTATAGTAAGCATAACTCCAGCATTTGTTTTTATGGGACCAAACGAGGAGAAATTGGCAAGAAACGGGAAAAAACATATGATAGTATATGGTTATTGGGATGTAAACGATACAATGAAATGGGCAAAAGATGCTCTAAAGAGATTTAAAACTTTATATGGAGATAAATATAAATGAGATATTTGATATTGTTGATGATAAGCACTATTTTGGTTTTTGGAGCACACGAGAAGAGGGGTCAAAGATACTATCTAAAAAGATGCTCATCTTGCCACGGAACAGGTAAGATGTGGGGAAATGTAGCAACACAAGAGGAGTGGAAAGACTTTTTGAGCAAGGATGTTGCTGAGCTTAAAAGCTTTCACACAAAAAATCCAAAAGTTGTTGAGTATCTTAACTCAAGTGAGTTTAAAAAAGAGAAAAATAGAATGACAAGATTTTTACAAGAGTTTGCGAGTGATTCTGAGTCAATTCCGAGTTGTAACAATTAAAAATATATTTCTGCTTATATTTTTGGTGTCAAATATCTTTGCACTAAGTGACACCAAAAATATACTTCTGGTTCACTCTTATCATCGAGGCTATAAGTGGAGTGATGATATCTCGAAAGTTTTTGAAAAAAAGTATGAAAATAATTCAAAAACATCTTTGACGACAGTCTATATGGATACCAAAAAAATAGCAACACCAGCCTATTTTGATAGATTATTTGATCTTTTTGATGAGCAGTTTAAAGGTAGGCATTTTGATTTGGTTGTTGCTGTCGATAATAATGCTCTAGAGTTTGTCATTAGGTATCATGAACACCTTTTTAAAGACCTTCCCGTTGTATTTTTAGGCATAAATAATTTTGATGAATCGATGATTTATGAAAATAATATGAGACAATACACAACCGGAGTTGCTGAAAATGTAGATATAGCAAAAAATATAGATTTAATTTTAAAAATTCATAAAAATTGTAAAAATATCGTCATCATAAACGATAGATCCAAAACTGGCTATGCTATCAAAAGAGATCTTTCTGCTGTTTTGCCCAGATATAAAGGTAGAGTAAATTTTGAGTATATAGATGATATTTCACTAAAAAATTTAAAGAAAAAAATCACAAAATTACCTAAAGATACCATTATGCTTTGGGTATTGCTATTTAAAGATAAAACAGGTAAAAAATTTACATATAAAGAGAGCTTAAGGCAAATACATGCAATCTCTAGTGTACCAATATATGGTTTATGGGATTTTTATCTTGGCAAAGGGATAGTTGGAGGGTTGCTCACAAGTGCGACTGCACAAGCAGTTACTGCTTCTAAAATGGTTGATAAAATTTTAAGTGGTGTGAGTCCAAGAGATATACCTATTTTGAAAAAGAGTCCAAATGAGTATATGTTTGATTATAAAGAGATGAAAAAGTTTAAAATCAAAATTCCAGCAGATATAGACAAGTTCGTTGTTGTTAATAAGCCTTTTTCATTTTATAAGCAGTATAAGAGATTGGTTTGGATTGTAACTTCTATATTTTTAATTTTCACACTAATTTTGATTTTACTTGTTTTTAACATAAAAAAACGAAAAAGAGGTGAAAAAGAGCTGGAAAATCAACTCAAATTTATAAGAGTGTTAATCGATACTATTCCAAATCCTATGAATTATAAAGATATAGATGGAAGATACATAGGATGCAACAAGGCTTTTGCAAATCTGTTAAACTCTAAAAGAGAGGATATCATAGGAAAACGAGTTTATGATTTTTTTGATAATGAGTGGGCAAAAGAGCAGAGTCAGAAGGATGAAGAGCTTCTAAAAAGTAGAGGTGGAGATAATTTTGAAAAAACTTTGCACTTTCCCGATGGAAGAGCTAGAGTAGTCAGTTACACTAAAACAGCCTATGAAAACATAGATGGAAATTTAGGTGGAATTGTAACTATTATGGATGATATAACTCAAAGAAACCAACAAAAAGAGTTCATAATCCAACAATCAAAACTGGCTGAAATGGGTGAAATGATAGCTGCTGTAGCACACCAATGGAATGAGCCTTTGGTGGAACTTTCTGCGATATTACAGGATTTGCAATTCTCTTATGAGCAAAAAGAGTTAAATGAGCTATCTATGGATGAGTTTGTAAAAGAGTCTATGATACAGATCCAATATATGTCAAAAACTCTTAGTGATTTTAGAAACTTTTTAAAACCGTCAACGAGAAAAGTTCTTTTTTGTGCAAAAAAAGCTTTAAATGAAGTTTTGGAGATTGTCGGGAGGCAGATATTTTATGCTCATATAAATATAAATATTGATATAAAAGAGGATAAAATCCCAGTGTTTGGATATGAAAATGAGTTTAAACAAGTGCTTCTAAATATAATAAATAATGCTAAAAATAAGATTATAAATAAAAAAATTGGCAAAAATATCTATATTTCTATGGAATCAAAAGGTAGCAGTGCAAAGATCAGGATAAGTGATGATGGAGGAGAGATACCAAAAGAGATAATAAATTTTATATTTGATCCATACTTCAGCACAAATAAAAATGGTACAGGCTTGGGGCTATATATGGCAAAAGTTATCATTGAAGAGAAAATGGGGGGAAAAATTTATGCATACAACTATACAAATAGGGCTATTTTTAGTATGATATTAAATGGAGAAGACAAATGAAAATATTACTACTCGAAGATAATAAAAGGTTAAATAGCACAATTACAAAAAGATTGAGCGCAAAAGGATATGAAGTTTTTAGTTTTACAGATGGTCTTGAGGCATATGAAGCTATAGATGATGGTTATATCTGTTTTGTGTTGGATATAAATGTTCCATCTATGGACGGAATAGAAATTTTAAAAAAGATTAGAGAGTATAATTCAAATACTCCTATTATAATTATAAGTTCAAGCATAGAGCTTGAGATTATAAAAGATTCCTATAAATATGGTTGCAATGAGTACCTAAAAAAACCATTTTTTATAGACGAATTAGAGATCAAGATAGAAAAACTTTGTAATTTTGATAAAGATGTTATTGAGATATATGAGGGATGTATATTTTATTTTAGTGATAGTGTACTGCAAAGAGATGGAGAGATGGAACATCTATCAAAAAAAGAGAAATTGCTCTTAAATTTACTTCTCTCCAAAAGAGGGAGAGTTGTGTCGTTTGATGCAATTCAAGCTGTTGTATGGGAGGGTGGTTTTACTAGTATAGATTCGATTCGTTCCCTAATGAGAAGAATAAGAAAAAAATTAATTATAGATTGTATAGAAACGGTTGTTGATGTAGGATATCTCTTTAAAAAGTGTGTTGATTTGTAACAATCAAGTGTAAATTTTACGATTGTTTAAAACTAAGATCAAATGTCATATAGTTGTCATATGAAGTTGGCTAAAATTTTGTATAAAATTAAAAAAGGAGAAAGTATGAATTTTAAAAGAGTTCTGGGAACTTTAGGTTTAGCAGCTGCTATAGCTGTTGGTGCGAATGCTGCAGACAAAACTGTACATTGGAAATTGGCTATGACATGGGGTACTAGTCTGCCTCCATTTACTGACGCTGTTCATGAAATGGCAAACTTGGTTAAAGAGTTAAGTGGTGGTAAATTTACTATTAGAATTGACTCTAAAAATAAACATAAATCTCCATTTGGTATCTTAGACATGGTGAAGCTTGGTCAATATGAGATGGGTCACTCAGCTTCTTACTATTGGAAAGGTAAAGATCTTGCAACTCTTCCTTTTACAACAATGCCATTTGGTATGATAGCTCCAGAGCAGTATGCATGGTTCTACTATGGTGGTGGAATGCAATTGATGCAAAAAGTTTATGCTAAACATAAAGTTTATTCATTTCCTGGTGGAAATACAGGAAACCAAATGGGTGGCTGGTTTAGAAAAGAGATAAATAGCGTGAATGACCTAAAAGGTCTTAAGATGAGGATTCCTGGCTTTGCTGGTGAGATTATGTCAGAACTTGGCGTTACAGTGACAAATATAGCTCCGGGTGAACTTTATACTTCACTAGAGCGTGGTACTATCGATGCACTAGAGTGGGTTGGACCAGGAATGGATATAAGGATGGGATTTCATAAAGTTGCACCTTACTACTATACAGGATGGCACGAACCAGGTACAGAGTTACAGTTTCTTGTAAATATAAGAAAATTCAAAAAATTGTCTCCAAAGTATCAAGAAATTCTCAAGACTGCTATGAAGCTCTCTGCATATGATATGTATATAGAAAATTATCACATGAGTGCTATGGCTTGGGCTAAGATTAAAACTGATTATCCAAATATCAAAATCAAGTCTTTCCCTGCGTCAGTTATTGCTGCTATGAAAAAGGCAAATGAAAAGCTATTGGCTAGAGATGAAGCAAAAAATGCTGAATTTAAAGAAGTTATAGAGTCACAAAAAGCTTATATGAAAAAAGTTAGAGCTTGGACAAGAATGTCTGACTATCTATATCTAAATACTACTATGGCAAAATAGTTAGTTAAATTGAAATTTGCCACCAAATCTCTTGGTGGCAAATTTTCATAAAAATTATGCACAGTGTAACAATTTTTATGAAAATTTGAAAAATCAAACAAGGATTACAATGTTAGATAAAATAGAAATGTTTTATAAAAAGATAACTAGATATATGGGTATCTTTTTATTTATTATAATGTTAATTATGACTTTCAATGTTGCATATGACGCATTGGCTAGGTATGTATTTAATACAGGATCAATTGCTATGCAAGAGATGGAGTGGCATCTTTTTTCAGTATTGATTTTAATCGGCATGTCTTATGCTCTCATGGAAGAGGGACATGTGAGAGTAGATATTTTATATGATACTTGGTCAGTCAGAAAAAAAGCTTTGATAAATATGATGGGTGCCATTGTATTTATTTTGCCACTCGCTTTGCTTATAGCTACAAACTCAGTTGATTTTGTGATGGAAGCATATACTTCACATGAAATCAGTGGTGACCCAGGAGGGCTTACTCATAGATGGATCATAAAAGCTTTTATACCAGGATCTTTCTGGTTGTTGATATTTATGGATTTTGGTTATTTTGTGCAAAATCTTAACATTTATAAAAAAGATAAGGCAAAAAGAATGGATGTAGATTATAAAGATGGAGAAGCCCTATGACTGGTATAGTAATGTTCGGAGCAGGACTGATAATGCTCTTGATAGGTTTTCCTGTAGCTTTTACTTTTGGTACAGTTGCTGTTATATTTGGTCTTTCATTTGGTGTTGTAGATGCCTTGCAAAATCATCTACCTATCATGCAAACTTTTATCGATAGTGGTGTTGACATGTTTGGCTTTATGCCTTTTAGAATATACTCAATCATGCAAAATACGATTTTGATGGCAGTCCCTCTTTTTATATTTATGGGCATCATACTTCAAAAATCACAATTAGCGGAAAAGTTACTAGAAGCCATGGGTACGCTATTTGGCAATCTAAGAGGTGGCGTGGCTATCAGTACAGTACTTGTTGGTTCTTTACTAGCAGCATCAACTGGTGTCGTGGGAGCGAGTGTGGTAGCTATGGGAGTTATATCTTTACCTGTTATGCTAAAATACAAATACAGTAAAAAACTAGCAACAGGAACGATATGTGCATCAGGAACGCTAGGGCAGATTATTCCTCCTTCTATAGTTTTGATTATTCTAGGGGATGTCTTTCAGGTTCCAGTAGGGGATCTGTTTAAAGCGGCAGTGATTCCAGGAGTATCTCTCGTGGGCGCATATATACTCTATATAATTATCGTTGCCTTCAAGGATAAAGACGCTGCACCAGCAATCCCACCAACAGATCTAAATGAGACAAAACCACAGCAAATTATAAGAGCATTGAAGGCAATTTTGCCCCCGTTAATTCTTATCGTAGTTGTTTTGGGCTCTATCTTTGCAGGCGTTGCAACTCCTACCGAATCTGCAGCAGTTGGATCAGTTGGAGCGATGATTTTGGCGATAATGTATAGACAATTTTCTCTTTCTATGCTTAGAGACTCTGCCTTAGAGACAGCAAAAGTTACAGCTATGGTTTTCGCTATTCTTATTGGAGCAACCGCTTTTTCTATGGTGTTTACCTATTCTGGCGGAGATACTATAGTTGAAAATTTTATGATGAGTCTCCCAGGTGAAAAATGGGGCTTTATATTTACATCTATGTTAGCAATTATGCTTTTGGGTTTCTTTATTGATTTTGTTGAGATTTCATACATTATCGTACCTATCTTGGTTCCAATTGCGATAAATCTTGGTATCAATCCCGTTTGGTATGCTATTTTGATAGCGATGAACCTTCAAACTTCATTTTTGACTCCACCATTTGGTTTTAGCCTCTTTTATCTGCGAGGTGTTGCGCCTAGTAGTGTTAGGACGATGGATATTTATAAAGGTGTTATGCCTTTTATCACCATACAAGTTCTGATTTTAGCAATTTTGGTTATAGAGCCAAGTTGGTTTGGAATACAATCTTTTATTAAATAAAATAATCAAACTTGCACAAATTTATATTTGTGCAAGTTCTTTTTCTTTTTCTCATATATTTCTCATATTTTATTGATATATTTGATAAAATAGCATAAAAGGAAAAAATATGAAATTAGAAGGCTTTTATCATCAATTTTATGAAAAGTTAATAACAGAAATTCCAAAAAAAAGAGTTTTTACAGATCCTCTTCATACTATAGCATACGGTACAGATGCTTCATTTTATAGATTGATTCCAAAGATTGTGATTTGGGTAAACAGTTCTGATGAAGTTGCAAAAATCTTAAAACTCTCCTCATCTTTTTCACTTCCTGTTGTTTTTAGAGCGGCAGGTACTAGTCTAAGTGGACAAGCTATCACGGATTCTATTTTGATAGTGACTTCTAGAGATTGGCGTGGTAAAAAGATTAGCGATGATCACTCTTTGGTTACGCTTGAGCCTTCAGTGATAGGAGCTGATGCAAACAAATTTTTACTTCCATATGGCAAAAAAATTGGTCCCGATCCCGCTAGTATAAGTTGTGCTATGGTAGGAGGAATTGCCGCAAATAATGCAAGTGGTATGTGCTGTGGTGTGGCTGATAACTCATATAAAACACTACACAGTATGAAGATAGTCTTTTTTGATGGAAGCGAGTTGGATACTAGCGATAAAAAAAGTAGAGAAAATTTTATCGCAACACATGGGATGATGATTGAGAGTATAAAACAACTACATGTAAAGATTAAGAAAAATAGACCTCTGCATGATAAAATAGTAAGAAAATTCAAAATAAAAAATACTTGCGGATACTCTTTGAATGCTTTGGTAGATTTTGAAGACCCTATAGATATGATTTCTCATCTGATGATAGGTAGCGAAGGGACTTTGGGATTTATAAAAGATATCACTTATAAAACAGTACCGGAGTACGCGGACAAAGCAAGCTCTTTGATGATATTTAAAAACATAAAAGATGCATGCGATGCTGTGATATCCATGAAGACGCATTGTAGGCAAAGTGTAAATGCTGCAGAGATTATGGATAGGGCAGGATTGAGAAGCGTAGAAGATAAAGAAGGAATGCCAGATTTTCTTAGAACACTTGATGATGAAGCAACTGCCGTATTGGTTGAAACAAGAGCGCCAAGTAAGGTGGAGTTGCAACAAAATATAAAAATTATACTAGATACTCTAAAAGATTTTAAAACTGTTCGTCCGCTGGAATTTACTGATGTCGCTAAAGAGTACAATCTTTACTGGGATATTAGAAAAGGTCTTTTTCCTGCTGTTGGTGCAGTTAGAAAAGCCGGGACTACTGTTATCATCGAAGATGTTGCCTATCCGATTGAAGATTTGGCTGATGCTACACTTGAACTTCAAGCAATGTTTAAAAAATATGGATATAACGAAGCGATTATATTTGGACATACGCTTGAGGGCAATTTGCATTTTGTTTTTACTCAAAATTTCAAAGAAGAGTCAGAAATCAAAAGATATGAAGAGTTTATGGCAGAAGTTGCAAATCAAGTAGCACTAAAATACAAAGGCAGTTTGAAAGCAGAGCATGGAACAGGTAGAAATATGGCTCCATTTGTTGAGCTTGAATGGGGTGAGGATGCATATAAGCTGATGAAAGAGATTAAGCATATTTTTGATCCTAAAGGCTTGATAAATCCTGGTGTAATTTTAAATGATGACAAAAAGATACACCTGAAAAACTTCAAACAGATGCCAAAAACTGATGATTTTATCGATACATGTATAGAGTGCGGATATTGCGAACCAGATTGTCCGTCCAATTTTCTAACCCTCACTCCAAGACAAAGAATTGTCTCAAACAGATATATGACAACTCTTAAAGAAGAGGGGAAAACAGAGGAGCTAGAAGAGTTTAAAAAATTATATCAATATGACGGTATAGAGACTTGTGCAACATGCCAATTGTGTTCTCTATCTTGTCCAATTGGAATTGATACGGGAAATTTAACCAAAAAATTAAGAAGCAAACAGATAGGAAAAGTCGGACACAAGATAGCCTGGAGCATAGCTAATAATTACGGAACAGTCCTAAGTGTGGGTAGATTTGCACTCAGCGTGGTAAAAGGAGTAAATTCTGTTATACCAAACAGTACGATGGAGAGTATGAGTTTAGGACTTAGAAAAATCACAAACGATGCCATGCCTCTTTGGAGCTCATCTCTGCCAAAAGGTGAGAAGTTTAAAATTAAAAGAACGATTTTTGATGCAAAAGAGAAAGTTGTCTATTTTTCATCCTGTATAAATAGGACTATGGCAAATCCAAGAGCCAAAAAAGAGGAGTTGAGCATAAGTGAAGTTGTTGTAATTTTACTTGAACGAGCAGGATATGAAGTGATAATTCCTGAAAATATTGATAAACTCTGTTGTGGTATGCCTTTTAGTTCAAAAGGATACAAAAAAGAGGGCAAAAGTAAATCTGATGAATTAGAAATCGCCCTAAGAGATGCAAGTGAAAATGGAAAATATCCAATCCTTTGCGATATGAGTCCTTGTAGTAAAACTATAGAACAGAACTTTCCTTCGGATTTAAAAGTATATGATACAGTCGAGTTTATAATAGAATTTTTAGCAAAAAAATTAACATTTAAACAAGTTGATGACCCAATTGTGATACATACAACTTGTAGTACAAGAAAAAGTGGTTTAGCAGATAAATTTGCTAAAGTTTCTAGGATGTGCAGTTCAAATGTAACGATACCAAAAAGTATAACTTGTTGCGGTTTTGCAGGAGATAGGGGTTTTACTTATCCAGAACTTAACGCATCAGCCCTAAGACATCTTAAAGAGGAGATTCCAAAAGATGTCAAATATGCTTTTTCGACAAGTAAAACTTGTGAAATTGGACTGAGTGAACATAGTGGGCTTGACTATAAATCAATATTTTATTTGGTAGAGCGTTGCACGAGGTAAATTATAGTTACTTTATTGGTTTTATTTAATAAAAGAAATGATAAAATGTTGCAAAACACTTCAGGGGAGAAAACGACATGGGTGATGTAAATCTTGTTGTAGAGGGTCTAAAATTTATGGTTTTGGGTATGACTACTGTATTTTTGTTTTTAATGCTAATGGTATTTGTATTAAATGTTATATCAGGCATAGTGAAAAAATACTT
Source organism: Campylobacteraceae bacterium (assembly GCA_026988975.1). Taxonomy (GTDB): domain Bacteria; phylum Campylobacterota; class Campylobacteria; order Campylobacterales; family Sulfurospirillaceae; genus JAADIZ01. The sequence continues at coordinate 9,967 of JALSKH010000021.1, read as the reverse complement.
TCCATCTAAAAAAGTAAAACCTCTACATGTACGGAACCAGGTTGCAGCAAATTCAGATGCAGATGATGAGGAGATTGTTGCAGTAATCACAGCTTCTATAGAGCAGTTTAGAAAACATTAAGGATAAAAAATGGCAAAAAAATATATTGACATAATGGATACAACATTTAGAGATGGTTTTCAGTCTGTTTTTGGTGGTAGGGCTCTTATGGATGACTTTATGCCAGCAGTTGCAGCTGCAAAAGAGGCTGGAATCACACACTTTGAGTTTGGAGGAGGTGCTAGATTTCAAGCACTCTTTTTTTACTTAAATGAAAATGCTTTTGATATGATGGATAGATTTCGTGAAGTTGCGGGACCTGATGCAAATTTGCAAACTCTAGCAAGAGGCGTAAATACTGTTATGCTCGATACTGGCAGTCGTGAACTTATAGATTTGCATGCAAAAATGTTTAAAAAACATGGTACTACTACTATCCGAAACTTTGATGCCCTAAATGATGTTGAAAATTTAAAATATAGTGGAGAGCGGATCAGTCACCATGGCTTAAAGCATGAAGCCGTAGTCACTATGATGGATCTACCACCAGGATGTAGTGGTGCTCATGATGTGGCATTTTATGAAAAGACTTTGAGAGATATACTTGAAGCTGGTATCCCATATGATAGTATCTGTTTCAAAGATGCAAGCGGAACTTCTAGCCCTCAAAAGGTTTATGAAACTATAAAGATGGCAAAAAAACTTTTGCCTGAGGGTGTACATGTAAGACTTCATACACATGAAACTGCTGGAGTAAGTGTGGCTTGTTATCTAGCAGCACTTGAAGCTGGAGTTGATGGAATTGATCTTGCTGCTAGTCCAGTCAGTGGAGGAACTGCACAACCAGACATCTTGACACTTTTACACGCAACAAAAGGAAAAGATTTTGATTTGGGTGGTTTGGAGTTAGAGAAAATCCTCACTTATGAAGAGGTTTTGAAAGATTGTTTAAGTGATTATTTTATGCCGCCAGAAGCTACTCAGGTTTCACCTCTCATACCTTTCTCGCCGATGCCAGGAGGTGCACTCACAGCAAATACCCAAATGATGAGAGATAACAACATGCTCGATAAATTTCCTGAAGTTATCAAGGCGATGAGAGAGGTTGTAGAAAAGGGTGGATATGGTACTAGCGTTACTCCTGTTTCACAATTTTACTTTCAACAAGCATTTAATAATGTCATATTTGGACCTTGGAAAAAGATAGCTGAGGGATATGGAAAGATGGTATTGGGATACTTTGGACATACTCCATCAACCCCAGATGCTGATATAGTGGCTTTAGCGTCAGAACAGTTAAAACTTGAGCCTACTAAAGAGAATGCTGTCGATATAGCAGATAAAGATGAAACCAAATCTCTTTCACATGTAAAAAGCATATTGGAAAAAGAGGGTATCGAGATAAATGATGAAAATATCTTTATAGCAGCCTCATGCAAAGAGAAGGGAATAGCCTTTTTAAAGGGCGAAGCAAAAGTAAATGTTAGAAAAATAGATAAAAATGCAAAAAAAGAGGAGAAACCAAAAGTGGCAGTATCAAGCAATGGTGAATACACAGTAGTTGTAAATGGTAAGAAATATAATGTTCAAGTAAGTGAAGGATTGGATGCAAGTGTTGAGGTAAAAGCTGTTACACCAGCTCCTGCTGCTACAAGCAGTTCTAGCGGATTTGAAGTAAAAGCTACACTTCCTGGTGCGGTATTTAAAGTTGTAAGCAGTGTAGGACAAGCTATAAAAAAAGGTGATGTTCTATTGGTGCTAGAAGCCATGAAAATGGAGATAGAGATAGTTGCTCCGCAAGATGGTGTAGTTAGTGCTATTTTAGTGCAACAAGGTGACAATATAGAAGATGGTCAAACACTAGTTGTACTTTAAGGGACATTAGATGAAAAATTTAATTTTTGTATTATTGACATTTTTTGCTATTAGTTTTTTGACTAATCCACTCTATGCTAGTAGTAGCGAAAATAGTGTGCAGACGCAAAAAGTAGTAAAAGTTGATCAGCATGAAGTCAAAAGTATTTCCAAAATGTTTAGTAATTTTTATAAAACTACTGGTATTTATGCTTTTTTAAATCCACGAGACGGTGCTACAAATGCACTAGGAGAGCCACTTAGTAAATTTGCCCAAAGTTGGGGTAGGGTGATTATGATCTTTATCACATTTTTACTATTTTACTTAGCGATTGCCAAAGGATTTGAACCTCTTTTGTTGTTACCTATCGCTTTTGGTGGTTTGCTTGCAAATATACCGCTTGCAAATATCATAGGTCATGGTGGATTTATCGGAACTCTTTTCGATGCTGGAATAAAAAATGAACTTTTTCCGTTGATTATATTTATGGGAGTTGGGGCGATGACTGACTTTGGACCACTCATAGCTAATCCAAAAACTGCACTCTTAGGAGCAGCAGCACAGTTTGGTATATTTGGTTCATTAGTTGGAGCAGTTGCACTATCGCAATACACTCCGCTTTTTGATTTCACGCTTAAACAAGCTTCTGCTATATCTATAATAGGAGGAGCCGATGGACCTACATCTATATTTGTAGCTTCTAAGCTTTCACCAGATCTTATGGGTGCTATCGCAGTTGCTGCATACTCATATATGGCATTGGTTCCTATCATTCAGCCACCAATCATGAGGCTTTTTACTACTAAAGAAGAGAGAGCGATTAAGATGGTGCAGTTAAGAGAAGTCGGAAAAATTGAAAAATTGATGTTTCCACTCACTGTTTTGATGCTTTCTATTTTAATTCTTCCAGAATCTACTCCACTTATAGGCGCACTCACTTTTGGTAATTTTGCAAGAGTTTCAGGTGTTGTTGATAGACTATCTGGTACAATGCAAAATGCACTTATAAATATAGTAACTATATTTTTAGGGCTTGGAGTCGGCTCAAAACTAGCTGCTGAAAAGTTTTTGATAGCTGATACTTTAGGAATTTTAGCTCTTGGTCTTATCGCTTTTGCGATTGGAACAGCAGCTGGGGTTTTAATGGCTAAGATTATGAATAAATTCTCTAAAGACCCTATAAATCCACTGATAGGCTCAGCTGGAGTTAGTGCGGTACCGATGGCAGCTCGTGTGTCAAATAAAGTTGGAATGGAGAGTGACCCTACAAATATGCTTCTTATGCATGCCATGGGTCCAAATGTTGCTGGTGTTATAGGCTCTGCCGTAGCAGCTGGTGTACTTTTATCAATATTTAAATAAGAGGAAAATTATGTTGAAGGTGAATGGATTAGACGATTTAGGCTTGGAAAATATAGGAAAAATATATCACAATTTGAGTTATGATGAGCTTTTTGAGCATGAAGTTGCAAATAAAGAGGGAAAAGTAGCAAGTAGTGGTGCATTTATGGTTGATACTGGAGTTTTTACAGGAAGAAGTCCAAAAGATAAGTATTTCGTCAAGCAAGACCCTTCGCAAAAGTATATCTCTTGGGGTGCGATAAATCAGCCTACAACAAAAGAGGTTTTTGATGACCTTTTTGTAGTGGCAAAAAAACAACTTTCAAATAAAGATTTATATATTCAAGATGCATATGCTGGAGCTAGTTTAGATAGTAGAAAAAGCATAAGAGTTGTATCTGAAGTTGCTTGGCAGGCACATTTTGTTAAAAATATGTTTATCCGTCCAGATGAAAAAGATTTAGAAGATTTTAAGCCAGATTTTACTTTATATGTAGCTTGTAAAACTGTTGATAAAGAGTATAAAAAACATGGTTTGAATTCTGATGTTTTTGTGATCTTTAATGTTGAAGAAAATATAGCGATAATTGGTGGAACATGGTATGGTGGAGAGATAAAAAAAGGTGTCTTCTCTATGATGAATTACTGGTTACCACTAGAGGGCAAACTCTCTATGCACTGTTCCGCAAATGTAGGAGAGAGTGGCGATAGTGCCCTCTTTTTTGGACTTAGCGGAACTGGTAAAACAACACTTTCTACTGATCCAAAGAGAAAACTTATAGGTGATGACGAGCATGGATGGGATGAGAATGGAATCTTCAATTTTGAAGGTGGATGCTACGCAAAATGTATAAATCTAAAGCAAGAGAGTGAACCGGAGATTTATGGAGCTATAAAAAGAGATGCACTTCTTGAAAATGTTGTTGCTGATGTTAATGGTGTAGTTGATTTTGATGATGGAAGCAAAACTGAAAACACAAGAGTTTCATACCCGATATACTTTATAGAGAATTTTAAAGAGGATTCAAAAGCTGGTCACCCTAAAAAGATTATCTTTTTAAGTGCAGATGCTTTTGGAGTATTGCCTCCTGTTTCTAAACTAACAAAAGAGCAGGCTATGTACTACTTTATGAGTGGATATACTGCAAAAGTAGCTGGAACAGAGAGAGGAATTACAGAGCCAGTAGCAACATTTAGTTCATGCTTTGGTGAAGCTTTTTTACCTTTGCACCCAACTGTATATGCAAAGCTTTTAGGACAGAAGATAGAGAAACACAGTGTGGAAGTCTATCTAGTAAATACCGGCTGGAGTGGCGGCGCATATGGTGTTGGAAGCAGGATGAGTATAAAAGCTACTAGAGCTTGTATAGATGCTATATTGGATGGCTCTATAAATGATAGTGAATTTGAAAAACTTCCTCTGTTCGAGCTAAGTGTTCCAAAAACTCTTGATGGAGTTGACTCAAATATACTAAATCCTAGAAATAGCTGGGAAGATAAAGAGGATTATGATAAGACTAGCCAAAAACTAGCCAAAATGTTTATAGAAAACTTCAAAAAATATATCACAGAGGATTCAGATTTTTCAGAATTTGGTCCTAAACTTTAAAAAAATGGGGATAATAATCCCCATTTTTTCTGCATGTACAGTTAATCGGAGAAAAAATGTCAAAATTATGGTCAGGTAGATTTTCAAAAGGTTCCGCTAAACTTTTAGATGAGTTTAACGCCTCTTTACCATTTGATAAAAAATTATATAAAGAGGATATAAAAGGCTCAATTGCACATGCTACGATGCTAGCAAGTGTTGGAATACTAAGTAGTGTTGAATCTGAAAGTATTGTTTCTGGACTCAAAGAGATAGAGCATATGATAGATGATGGAGAGTTTGTTTTTGATATAAGCGATGAAGATATACATATGGCAATCGAAAAACAACTTATCAAAAAGATTGGAGAGAGTGGAAAAAAACTTCATACAGCAAGAAGTAGAAATGACCAAGTGGCGCTTGATTTTAGACTTTTTGTGCAAAAGAGCAATCTTGAGATTATTGATTTACTACAAGAGCTTATAGAGTCGCTTATCTACATCTCCAAAGACAATACCAGCACATTGATGCCAGGAATGACGCACCTCCAACATGCTCAACCGATTAATTTTGCATTTCATATGTTAGCGTATGCAAATATGTTCAAAAGAGATATAGACAGATTTGAAAGCTCATATAAAAGAAGTAGCGTTTTACCTTTGGGTTGTGCTGCACTCGCAGGAACACCACATAAGATAGACAGAGTTAAAACTGCACAATTGCTTGGTTTTGATAGTGTAAGTGTGAATTGTTTAGATACAGTAAGTGATAGAGACTTTGCTTTGGAGATTTTGTTTAATACCTCAACAGTTATGGTGCATATCTCGAGATTGGCCGAAGAGTTGATTTTATGGTCAAGTTATGAGTTTAAGTTTATAACTCTGAGTGATGAGTACAGCACAGGAAGTTCGATAATGCCTCAAAAAAAGAACCCTGATGTTCCTGAGCTTTTAAGGGGAAAAACAGGTAGAGTAAATGGAAATCTCATATCATTACTTACAGTTTTAAAAGGTTTACCACTAGCTTACAACAAAGATATGCAAGAGGATAAAGAGGGAGTTTTTGACAGTGTTCAGAACGTGAGCATATCCCTTCAAATTTTAAAAGAAGCACTTTTAACTATGCATATAGATAAAGAAAATATGCTAAAAGCTTGCAGTACTGGACATTTGAGTGCTACAGATTTGGCAGATTATCTTGTGGCAAAGTGTAATATACCTTTTAGAGAGGCACATTTCATAACAGGACATGCTGTAAGTCACGCCGAAAAACTAGGAAAAGATATAAGTTCTTTAAGTTACGAAGAGCTAAAAGATGTTGATGAAAGAATCGGCGAAGATGCCATAAAGTTTTTAAGTTTAAGAAACTCTATGAATGCTAGAGATTCACAAGGCGGTACATCAGAAGAGTCAACAAAAAAACAGATAAAAGATTTTGAAGAGTGGCTAGCAAAAAGAGATTAAAAATTAGCCTCTTTTTGTGGCAGAGTTTTTAAAACTATTTCGTGAGGCTCAGACCAACGGGAGGATTTGTCCTCTAAGAAATAGTTTTAAAAACTCTGCCACAAAATTATATGGCTAGAAAAAGTTTTTAGTATCGCTATCTGCCATATGTCCCCAGGATAGTTTAGCACCACCTAAAAGATGAAAATGTAGGTGCATGACCTCTTGACCACCATTTTTGCCATTGTTGGTGATAAGTCTATATCCGTTTTTATCCAAACCTAGCATTGTGGCGACTTCTTGTATAAAAGAGGTCATGCCTGCCATGATTTCTGGAGTAACTTGTTGAAAATTTTCAATCTCAACTTTTGGAATGATGAGTATATGAATCGGTGCTTTTGGATTTATATCGTGAAAAGCTAAAAAATCATCATTTTCCAATACTTTATTGCAAGGGATTTCACCCTTTATGATTTTACTAAATATAGTCATTTGTTATATCCTTGATTTTATAAATTATCATTATTATACTGTTTTTTGTTTAAATTTTACCAATATATTTATCTTGAATTGATCTTGCTTAACTCTTTTTAATCAAAAATTTAATATAATAAAAGAAAAATATTTAAGGTATTACATTGGACAATATGAAACGATCCATCAAAACTTGTAAAAGTTTAAAAGATTTAGAGCAATTAAGACTCTCTTTGTTTGGTAAAAAAGGCTCTTTTGCTAAAGAGTTTGCCAAGATGAAATCTTTGCCAAATAGTGAGAAAAAAGATTTTGCACAAAAACTAAATGCAGATAAAGAACTTTTTCTAAATCTGCTAAATGATAAAAAAATGATTTTAGAGAGTGAAGCAATTGAGCAAGAGATGCGAGACGGTAGTGTTGATATGACACTTTTTGACTCAACTCCAACTTCTGGTGCACTGCATCCTGTGATGGAGACCATGGATAAGATGATTGAGTACTTTGTGAGTATGAACTTTTCCATAGAAGAGGGCCCTCTTGTAGAAGATGACTTTCATAATTTTGAAGCTCTAAACCTACCAAAATATCACCCTGCAAGAGATATGCAAGATACTTTTTATTTTAAAGATTCTATGCTTCTAAGAACCCATACAAGTCCTGTGCAGATAAGAACGATGCTTAAAGAGAAACCTCCGATTAGAATCATATCTCCTGGAGCTGTGTTTAGAAGAGATTATGATTTGACTCATACTCCTATGTTTCATCAGATAGAGGGTTTAGTGGTTGATAAAGAGGGTGTTGTCTCTTTTGCCAATCTTAAGTTTATATTGGAAGATTTCTTAAAGTATATGTTTGGAGATGTAAAAGTTAGATTTAGACCTAGTTTTTTCCCTTTTACGGAGCCGAGTGCCGAAGTTGATATAAGTTGTATCTTTTGCAAAGGAGAAGGGTGCAGAGTCTGTTCCCATACAGGTTGGCTTGAGATACTAGGAAGCGGCGTAGTAGATCCGAATGTTTTTGATGCCGTTGGATATAAAGATGTGAGTGGATATGCTTTTGGCTTAGGAATTGAGAGGGTAGCTATGTTAACTCATAAGATACCAGATTTAAGGTCATTGTTTGAGGGAGATTTGAGATTATTGGAGCAATTTAGATGATTATTACAAAAGAGTGGCTAAATGAGTGGATTGATGTAAAAGATATAGATACCCAAGATATAGCTAAAGAGTTAAATTCTATTGGATTAGAGGTTGATAGCGTTGAAAAAGTTAGAATGCCTCAAGATGTCGTAGTTGGTCATGTTATATCTTGCGAAAAACATCCGAATGCAGATAAATTAAATGTTTGTAAAGTTGATATTGGCGAAAAAATAGAGCAGATAGTCTGTGGTGCAAAAAATGTAGCTGCTGGTCAAATGGTGGCAGTTGCAAAAGTAGGTTCTATTTTGCCTGGCAATTTTAAAATCAAACCGGCAAAACTAAGAGGCATAGAATCAAATGGTATGATTTGTTCATCAACCGAACTCGGGCTTGCAAAGATAAACGATGGTATTATGGTGCTAGATGATAGCATAGGCAAGCTTGAAATTGGCAAACAGTTGAGTCAATACCCACTTCTAAATGATGATATTATAGAGATAGAGCTTACAGCAAATAGAGGCGATTGTTTAAGCATTCATGGCGTTGCAAGAGATTTATGTGTGCCATTTGATTTAAATATTAAGTACTCAGATGGTGTCGAAGAGGATGAAAATCAGCTAGGAATCGGAAGAGTTTTAAATGTTGTGGTTGGCGATAAAATAGAATCATCTTTTATCTTTAAAGTTTTTGACAATAAAGAGATAAAATCAAATCTTCTTATGGATTTAAGGATGGCATTGGTTGGCGAGAGTGATGATGATGCACTTCAAAGAATTTTGACATACAGTACCTACTCTACAGGTGTTTTACTAAGAGTATACAGTTATAAAGCTTTTGCTGACAAAAATGGTGAAAAAGCCGTTTTGTCACTAAAAAAACAGGATAATGGGCTTGATGCAGTTTTAGCTCAAAAACCACTCTCTTTTGTTGGAGTATCTCAAGAAACTTTAGGTAGAGCGAGTGAGAGTGATGAGAGAGTCATACTTGAAGCAAATTATTCTCATCCTGATACTATTTCAGAAAATACATATAATAAAAAGATACCTTCAGATAGACATTTATATCGTTCAAGCAGGGGAAGCGAGCCTGATCTGGACTTTGGTATAAATTACCTTGTTGACAGATTGTTGAGTAGCTCTAAAGTAATGATGTATGCAGGAAGTCAGCAAGTGATTCAAGACTTTGAAGAAGTTGTTATAAATCTGCATTTGGATGATTTAAATGCAATGATAGGAGAAGAGATACCTAAAAACAGAGTGGTAGATATACTTAAAAATCTTGGATTTGGTGTGATATTTAACCACGAACAAGAGACTATGAAGATACAAGTACCACCTTTTAGACACGATATCTTAAATAAGCAGGATATCTGTGAAGAGATAGTCAGAATGGTTGGAATCGACAATATAACATCTAAACCACTGATATTTGCACAAAGTGCCAAACATAACAGTTCATACATAAATTTTAAAAAGAGACAATCATATAGATGCAAAGCCGCGCAAAGTAGCTTTTTTGAATCCATGCACTTCATCTTTGACGATAGAGTTAGAAATGATAGATATGGATTGGAGTCTGTTGAATCAAAACTCGACCTGTCAAATCCTATTACAATGGAACTAAATACGCTTCGTACATCTCTAATTCCAAATATGTTAGATTCTGTGAGTAAAAATATAAAGTATGGTAAAAAAAGTGTCTCTCTTTTTGAGATAGGTACTGTTTTTGATAGAGACAGAGAAGAAAAAGTGAAAATGACTTTTGTTTTTAGTGGCGAAGATGGAAATGCAGATATATCAAATCATGGGAAACCAAAAGAGATAGATTTTTACTCTTTTGCTAGAAAAATTTCAAGCGTTATTGGAAAGTTTGATTTGGTTGCAAGTGAGCCAAAAAATAGTCTATGCAATCCTTATGAGTTTTCAAAAATATCAAAAAATGGTGAAGAGATAGGTTTTATGGCAAGATTGCACACTATTGTTCAAAATGATTTTGATCTATATAGAACATATGTTTGCGAGATAGATTTTGATAAACTTCCTTTTGAAAAAATGCAGGTTAAGCCATACTCCAATTTTCAAGCAATCT
>JALSKH010000020.1 GCA_026988975.1 Campylobacteraceae bacterium | reverse complement strand
AAACATTAGCATCATTTGATTACATCATTATCAATGGTGGTGATGGAACCATTAGACGTATTATAAAAATATTGCACACTATTGAGCATCAAGCAAAGTTTATACTCAATCCTACTGGATCTTTTAATGTCATTTCAAAACTTCATCATATACCTAAACTGGATGCCGTACTCGATTCATTAGCCACAGGTGATGCTCCTCAGACCCAAATACATCAGTACTATAGTCTCAACGATGAAATCTTTTTATTTTCAGCTGGAAACATGGGAGACTTACAACATATCTTCCTCTCGGAGACCTTACGCTTTGGACTCCTTAAAAAAGGGATTGCTAAGTACTTGCTAGCGGGACTCTTTTTAGCTCCAGTTCACATCATCATGACACCCTTCATGCTTTTGAGCCCAAGAAGATTTTTTATCTTTACTCCTGCTTCTTTTATAGGCAAATTTGGTACGTTTTATGGGCGCGTTGAAAAAGAGATACATATTGACCTAGAAAATAGATATAACCTTATAGAGTTAGATGGAGATGTCATAACCATAGAAGAGCCTATACTAGAGATTAAGCCTGCTGGACTCATCTCAGTCGTTACAAGAGTTTCCTTAAAGTAAACTCAACATAACTATAATGTATACTTACCCCCTAAGTCTCTCTATCTCCTTAAGTACCTCATCTACCGTACTCTGAAGTTCAGAACCCATCTTTTTTATCTCATGAGGAAAGTCATCTTGCATGAGAGTCATAAGGGCATACCATATGGGCTTATAACGTTCTTTTAGCTGATACTCAGGCATTTCTAAAAACTCTTTGGCTTTGTAGAGTTGTCCTTTTGAGATGAGGAGGGTTAGGTAAGCATAAATACGATCTTCTTTCTCTATGTTATCATGTTCCAATAACCATTCTTCAAATCTTAGATAACTTTTTGTAAACTCTTCTCTCATTAAAAGTAGAGTAGAAAAACTAATTATTCCATCTTTATCTCCACTTTCTATTGCTTTTAGATAGTATGTTTCTGCTTTTTTATACTCTTTTTGCATACTATACAAAACACCAAGATTATTTAATGCATGTTTATTTCCACCGTCTATTGCTTTCAAATAACAAGCCTCTGCTTTTACATATTCTTCTTGTCTACCGTATATAATACCGAGGGAATTTAATGCATCAGTATTTCCATGTTCTATGGCTTTTAGATAATAACTTTCTGCTTTTTTATATTCTTCTTGTTCAGAATATAAATCAGCAAGACCCCTTAATGCATTTGTATTTCCACTCTCTATAAGTTTGAGATAATATGTTTCAGATTTTGCATATTCTTTTTCTTGATGATAAATAAAACTAAGCATTCCATAAACAAAATTTGTTTTCTTACCTGAAGTTTCTAAAAGTTTTATAGTTTTTACTTTATTACCTTTAGTATAAATATCAATCACTTTTGAATAAAATTCTATATTACTTGGAGACAATTCTTCTTTTAGAGAAGAACCTATTTCATCTAAGTATTTTTTAGTTTTCTCTTTCAAGGCTTGTTCTAAATAATCATCTATTCCCGCATAACTCAAAGCCTCCGTATACTGAAAAATATACTGAGGATTATATTTATTATCTTTACAACTCAACATAAAAGATTTCGCCTTATCCTCCAACTCCTCCCGACTATACCAAGCCATCAAAAACTGAATCAGCCACTCTACCCTATTTCTATCTTTTTTCTTCCCAAAACGCATTAAGTACCAGATGTTAAAAAAGCGTTCTTTGATGCTATAAATCTTGTTTTTTCCCAGTGAGACAGCATCTACTATCTGGTACTTTTCTAGTTGTTTGAGTTGGGCAGAGACTACCTTACTTGGTAGTTTTGTTTTTTTAGCTATCTCTTTTGTGAGCATACCATCCCAATTCATGGCTATGGCGTGGGTGATGTTTTGTAGTACTTTTGGTATGTGGTTCATGCGTTCTTGGTAGAGGGGTGTGACATCATCTAGTACTTTCATGAGGTCATCAAAGGTGTTCGCGTTGTCTTCTATAAAAATATCAAAGAGCATCACCATGGTTCTAGGTACGCCTCCTGTGACAAGTCGTAGGGTCTCTATGCGTGCGGGATTATATGTTATGATACTTTCTATCTTTTTTGTCTGCTCTTTGTCTCCTAGTATACGTAACAAGGCTACACTCTCATCAAAAGTTAGTCCTTCTAGTGTTATGATGTTAAAAAACGCATAAAAAGGTTTAGCGTACTCGTACTGCTGTTCAAACATCTTTGTAGAACCACCCACTATCATAAAACTTGATGATGTCAGAAGTATCTCTCTTAGGTGGTGTTGCTCTTGGTCTTTTAGACTTTCTAACAGTATGTTAATGTTATCTATGAGTAGTACAAGCTTTTTGTCATGGCGTTGAAGTTGCTTTTCTAAGTAAGAAAAACATTTCATCTCATAGTTGTCCTCATCTTCGTGTATCTCTATTTTTTCTAAAGCATCTTTAAACATATCTTCATAATGCTCTTCTAAATGCTCCGCCACTCTCTCCCAAAGACTACAAAGCCCTCGCATACTGTACTGCTCTTCTGTAAACTGCACAGGCAAAAGAAATGTTGAGAGCTTTTTATCTTTTTGAATTTCTATGTTTAATTTACGCAGTATGGTAGTTTTGCCTTGCCCTCTTTGCCCTACGAGTATATGATGTTGGTTTGCTACAGAATAGTCTGCATCTTGTAATGCTTCGTAAATTTCATCAAACACCTCTTGTCTTACGACAAATCTTTTTAAAAATTCTTCCTCACCCATCTCATTTGGATTGTATTTGTACCTTGCAGTATTAGTTGGCGACATTTTTGTACCACCATATTCGTAAAATAGGAGAGTTAAAGCGGTAAACCTTAGCATCTATTTCATTATTGATATACCCATCATAGACAATAGAACGCAATACTTCTTTCATTATTTTCTCATCTAGTTTATACTTGTTTGCAATGTTAAGTATCTCTTTTGATGCTAATTTTTTATATTCTGAAATGATGTTTAAAATTTCTTTGGCAAATTTTTTCTCATTTTTAGAAAGTACATGAAGTCTATTTTCCCAGTGTTCAAAATATTGTCTATTTTCTAAAGCATTGTTTATGGCTTCATTGATGACTTCTTTGGTCACTGTTGGGTCTTTCCTGTAGAGTCTTTGTATCTCTTTTACGATAAGTTGTATATAAAAAGGCATATACCATTCTATCTTTTTGAGTATATACTTTATCTCGTCAGCTTCTATGCTGATGGCACTCTCTTTAGATAAATGTTCTACAAATAATTTGGCTTCCGTGCTCTCAAGTGGGGTGACCTTCACTGCGTTCAAGTCATTGATACTATGCAAGGCATTGATACTAGACACCACTCCTTCTAGACCTATAGAACCTGCATATAAAAAAGTGACTTTCCCCATGATGTCTGGGTCTTGTCTTAAGCTTCTATGTACTGAGAGTAACTTTTCTGCACTCTGTACACTCTCATGTTTGATAATATTTTCAATCGTTTGTGAAAACTCATCCATCATAATCACAAGTTTTTTGTCTGAATCAAAACTTTTTAGTACTTCTTTAAAAGCTCTAGCATAATCAATGCTATCACTCTCACCAAACTTTATACCTTTTATACCTGCTTCATTGATGCGAATTGTTTTGAGTTTGTCATATATTTTTTTAGCTTTGAGTTTTACGGTAGAAATAAACCTATCTTCAGTCAATGCTTCAAATAACATCTCCCAAAATGTATTGGCACTTTGAGCAGATTCACTAATGAGATATAGAACAATATAATCTTCTTTGGGTTGGTCTAATAGTCGAAACATCAAAGAGGTCTTACCTACACGACGTGGTGCTACTAATAATGTATGTGTACCAGACTCTATATTCGTCCATAAGTCATCTAAAATATAAGGTCTATCCCAAAAGTTATCCCCACGTGCTACGGGTCCAACAATTAAAGCCATCTAGTATCCTTTGACAAATTATTTTTTGTCAGTATATCAGACAAAATTATTTTTGTCAATACAAATGTCTACAAATTGATTGTTTAATTGGATAAGTTCTTGTAATACTCCACCACCCTGGCATCTACATGTACCACCCTACGCAGATATTGTGTCAAATCCCCTTTGTTAAAATCTAACTTCAAATTTTTAGGATTAATCGCACGAGAAATAGCCACATAAAACTGACTAGGTGCAAAGATATTGTCTACATTACACACCAAATTATCAATACTCATTCCTTGGGATTTATGTATCGTCACAGCATAGGCAAGTTTCAGTGGAAATTGCGAAAGTGTAGCTAGGTTAAAAGTCTCTATCGTCCCATCATCTTTGACTAGCATATCTACTAAGTCAAACTCATGGCGTTCTACTCGTACGTACTCTTCTTCTTTTTCTACTATGAGGTAATCATCTTCTATTTTTCGTAAAATCCCACGTTCGCCATTGACAAATTTACCCCATTTATTTACCGTAAAGAGTATTGGCACTCCCTCTTTAAGGGTGAGTTGCTCAGAGATAGGAAGCATATTTTTCCAGCCCAAGAGATTTTTTTCATGTACATTGCCAAACATCTCTATATTAGCAAAAAGGATAGTCTCTTCTGTCTCGAGCTGATTGAGCTTGGCTCTATTGGTTTGCTCTACTTCTAGGTTACGTCCGTATAGGTAGGTAGGCTCTTTTTCCATCTGCTCATTATTCCACAGCTTTGTCATATAGG
>JALSKH010000019.1 GCA_026988975.1 Campylobacteraceae bacterium | reverse complement strand
TATAGTTTTAAATTTTATACCGTGGCTTTTTAGATATGTTTTTGCGCTGACACACCAATGACAACCTGGTGAAGTAAACAAAACTACTCTTTTTTGTCTTTTTGTTTCTGACATATTTAATCCTCCAAAGTTTATTTGCCTGATGTCCCTCTGAGGGAGACCATCTTCACATATATAGCTAACGAAACCAATAACACGGATACGCCAACAATGAGATAGATGGCAGTTATCATATTTTTTGGATCCGTAATCGCAAACTTAAACACTAGCATAAGGGCTTCAATCGCAAGCGCTATGACGATGGAGCCAAGAAATCTTACCATCGTTTTGTGTATATCGTGAGCTTCATTGGACTCATGCCTACCTAGAACCTCCTCTTCGTATATGGTTTTAACTAAGTCAAAAATAGCCAAAGAGAGGGTTAAGAGTATGGTTGATTTGAACATCATGTCTATATTTGTTAAAGCTTGTGAAATTCCATGCTCTAATAGGTTTGCTAAGCTTTTATAAAATAGTAAAAATGCGATAGATAAAAGTGCAAACGAAAACATACTGTAGGTAAATTTTGTAAATTTACCAAATAGAGATTGGATACTTGTTGGCTGTGCGATTTTCAAAAGATCATCTAATGCGATGTCGAGACAAGCTACAAATTTAAGTTCATCATTTTCATTATAGATTGGATATGCCGCAGTAACTGTTAGCTTGTTGGTTAGTGATGATGGATATGGGTCTGTGAGAACACACCTTTTCTCTTGAACTGCTCTGTAGAAGTATGCTCTATTGCTTCTATTGTAACCCCTTCCACCTTTAAACTCATCTTTTTGTGTGATATTGTTTCCGACTTGATTTCCATTTGAATCCAAGATATATAGTGCTTCAAAATCATCTATTTCACTCATGATTTTATTTAATGAAGTTCTTATCTGATTTAGATCTGGATTTGGTAATTTTTCAGGAATATTTCTGCTAAATAGATAGCAAAAATATGCCCTAGCCCTCGTTCTTGCCTCTTCAAACTCTCCAAACTCTTTTATTATCATTTTTATATTCCCCTTAGTTTAAGACTTAAAAGTCCCGCATATTCATGGATAGCAAGATAGCTCTCCTGAAATGACATCATATTTGGTAAATAATCCCAGAGAGTTTTTGCTCTATGGTCAATCTTGAAATCTGTCGCCCTAGGGTAAACTTTAAATCCAAAATACTCAAATACTCTTTTTGCTCTTTCCATATGGTACGCTGAGGTAACTAGATATATGGTCGGATGGTTGATTTTAGATCGCTCAAGTAGCTTCTTTGAAAATTTTGCATTTTGAAATGTATCCAAACTTTTATCCTCTACATGTAGAGAAAATCTTTCACTGACCAAGTGAGCACCCATATCAAGAGTTACGCCCAAATCTTTAGTCAACTCTTTCATGGAGTTTAAAAAGGCTTTAGACTCTGTGAAATTTTTATCTAAACTGCCACCACTAAAGAGCAAGGGCAGATTTTGTGATTTTGCAATCATAAGAGCATATACAGCCCTTTTAAATGCATCGCTAGCAAGTGGCAAATTCGCACTTCCTGCCATACTGCCACCACCCAAAGCCACCACAGCATCTACCCGTTTTACACTTTTAAACGGATGATTGTAGGGAGTCTCCAATGGCGACATTAGAGAATCTGCTACATATGAATTGCTCAAAAGATAAAAAGATAGAGCTGAAATTAAAAACAGAATTTTAAACTTTTTTGCATAAAAAAATGCTAAAAAAAGAAGAATTATAAAAATGCCCGGAGGCAAAAACAGATATGTGAAAAGTTTAGAAAATATATAAATCATTATATGATAAGTGCCCTCTTCTCTCCCTCTTTTAGTTCACCTATCACATATCCATCACTGTTTTGCAAAACAAAATCTACATTTTCATCGCTTACAACCAAAACCATTCCTATACCCATGTTAAAAGTTCTATACATCTCACTCTCTTCTATATGTTTTGACATAAGTTCAAATATATCTAGAGTTTTGATTTTATCTTTATATATGATGGCTTGTAGGTTTTCGGGCAAAACTCTTGGTAGATTTTCTACGATGCCGCCACCTGTTATGTGAGCTAATGCGTTGATTTTTGTTTTCAACTTTTTAAAAGTTTTTACATATATGCGAGTTGGTTCAAGTAGTGTATCTATGAGGGTTTTCTCGCCTATCTTGGCATCAAATTTATATCCTAACTTTTCAAAAAACAGTTTTCTAACAAGTGAGTAACCGTTAGAGTGGATACCAGAGCTAGGAAGTGCTATCAGGGTGTCACCGGCCTTTACATGTACGAGTCTATTCATCTCATCTTTTTCTGCGATTCCAACAGCAAAACCTGCTAAATCAAAATCTTTTGGCGCATACATTCCTGGCATCTCGGCAGTCTCTCCACCTATCAAAGAGCATTCGGATTGACGACAACCCTCTGCTATACCGCTTACAACAGCAGTAGATTCTTCTATATTTAACTTACTTGTTGCATAATAATCCAAGAAAAACATCGGTGTACCAAAGTTGCAAATGAGGTCATTTACACACATAGCAACCAAATCGATACCAACACTATCAAATCTACCGGAATCTATAGCAAGTTTGAGTTTTGTGCCGACGCCATCAGTTGCCCCCAAAATGACAGGTTTTTTGTATCCTGTTGGCAATTCATATGCTCCTGCAAATGAGCCTATTCCGCCTATTACGCTTGAATCAAAAGTTGATTTTACTAGAGGTTTTATATTTTCAACGAACTGTGCTCCTGCATCTATATCGACTCCCGCATCTTTATAACTTACGCCACTCATTTCATCCCTTTTCATCTGTTTTTATATGATTTTAGCAAAATATATGTTAAAATCACTATAAGGGTGTAAAATATGGTTGTATTGACAGGTTCTATTGCTACTGGAAAAAGCTCCGCATGTGGGGTATTGCGTAAGTTTGGCTATGAGATTATTGATGCCGATAAAATCGCAAAAGCGGTGATAAGCTCGAAGAAGATAGAGGAGCTTTTTGGCTCAGTTTATATACAAAATGGCGAGGTAGATAGAAAGGCATTGGGTCGTTTGGTTTTTAGCGATCCTCTTAAGAGGGAGATGCTAAATAACTATATCCATCCGCTAATCAAAAATGAAATATATAAAAAAGTTTCTGAATTTGAGAAAAAAAAGATAAAATACATAGTAGATATACCTCTTTTTTTTGAGAGCAAACGATATGAGGCGGAAATTGTCGCTCTGGTTTACTGCTCTAAAGATGAACAGATAAAACGGTTGATGCATAGAGACGATTTGAGTAGGGATGAAGCTTTAGGGCGAATCAATGCGCAAATAGATATAGAAGAGAAACGAAAAAAAGCCGATTTTATCATAGATAATCAAAAAGATAAAAAATATCTCGAAAATGAGGTAAAAAAATTTATAGGAAAAATAGGTGCAAATTTCAAAATATAATGCCAGCGGAAATGACTTTGTAATTTTTCATGCATTCAAAGAGATAGATAGAAGTGAATTGGCAGTAAGGTTATGTGACCGACAGAAGGGGATCGGAGCAGATGGCTTGATAGTCCTTTTGCCTCATGATGAGTATGATTTTAAATGGCAATTTTATAATAGTGATGGAAGTGTTGCCGAGATGTGTGGCAATGGCACAAGAGCTTGCGCTCACTATGCCTATACAAATGGATTGGCTGATGAGAAGATGGATTTTCTCACGCTTTCAGGTGTCATTACATCATCTGTTGATGGGAATATCGTCGAGACTGTTTTGAGTGACCCTAAAAAAATGAGTGAACCATTTGAAGAAGAGGGGCATCTTTGGTATTTTTACGACACAGGAGTTCCGCATTTGGTTACTTTTATTGATGATTTAGATAGGTTTGATCTGAAATTGGCATCAAAAATGAGATATGCTCGCAACGCAAATGTGAATTTTGCATCTATCAAAAAAAATACTCTACATGTAAGGACTTATGAGAGAGGAGTCGAGGGCGAAACTCTGGCGTGTGGCACAGGAATGGCGGCTAGTTTTTACAGTGCAAATCAAAGTGGAAAATTGGGAGATTTTGTTGAGGTTTACCCAGCTAGCCAAGAGAGGCTGGAGCTTAGGCTAGAGCATGGCAGACTATATTTTAAGGGAAAAGTGTCGAAAGTATTTGACACAATTGTTGATGTTGTTTAAAATACTGCTTATTGTTGCACTGTCGCTAGAGTTGTTTGCTACTGGTTTTCCGATGTACTACTACAATATAAAAAGTTCTAAAAAGCAGAAACAAGAGTTTATAAAAATACTCTTGCCATTGGTTGAAAAAAGTAATGGCAAAGTTCTATTAGAGAGAAGATTTGTACAAGATTTTTTCTTAAAAGCGCAAAAAAACAGCTTCAGAGGATTGGATGAAAAATCTTTGAGGAGGTTGATACATCTCTACAGAAAATATAAAATTCACAATCTATTTAATGCAGAGGAATATCTCAAAAAAATTGACATTGTGCCAGTTTCATTGGCGATAGCACAAGGAGCCATAGAGAGTGGTTGGGCGAAGAGTAGATTTATATTGGAAGCAAACAACATCTTTGGACAATGGACATATACAGGCAAGGGGCTTGTTCCTACTGACAGAGCAGAAGGAAAAACCCATACCCTCAGAATTTATAAAACTCTTCAAGGCTCAGTTGATTCGTATGTGTTAAATCTAAATAGAAACAATGCCTATAAGGCTCTGAGAGATTTGAGAGAAAATGCACATAAAAATGGTACGATTTTTAATGGTCTTATGGCGTCCAAAGCGATGATTAAATACTCTCAAAGAGGGGGAGAGTATGTTAAATTGTTAGATTCTATAATCACAAGCAATAATCTTTTGTATTATGATTATGAATCTAGTCTGCGCAACTCTTTATAACCCAGCTTCTTTTATCGCTTCGGCTTGATAGTGTGTGATTAGGGGGTCTATGATTTCATCATATAATCCACCCTCCATTATCGCGTCTAGTCTATAGAGTGTGAGTCCGATTCGGTGATCGGTTATACGGTTTTGTGGGTAGTTGTAGGTTCGTATTCTAGCGCTTCTGTCGCCTGAACCTACTTGTAGTTTTCTTTTTTCACTTTCGGCACTGTTTTGCTCTTGCATTTGTAAGTCATATAGTCTTGCTTTTAAGATTTTCATAGCCGATGCTTTGTTTTTATGCTGAGACTTTCCATCTTGGTTTGTTACTACCAATCCACTTGGCAAGTGAGTGATTCTCACTGCACTATCGGTTGTGTTTACTGATTGACCACCATTTCCACTCGAGCGCATTACATCGATTTTCAGGTCATTTGGATTTATCTCTATCTCCACATCATCAACTTCAGGCATAACTGCAACAGTTACCGCCGAAGTGTGAACTCTTCCTTGAGACTCTGTTTTTGGTACTCTTTGGACTCTATGGACTCCACCTTCAAACTTGAGCCTTGAGTAAACGCTTTCGCCTTTGATTAGGGCTACAACCTCTTTGTATCCGTCAAGTACGCCCTCGCTTGAGTTTACAATTTCAACTTTCCAGCCCTTTGTCTCTGCATATCTAAGGTACGATTTGAAAAGGTCTGAAACAAAAAGCGCAGCTTCATCACCACCGGTTCCAGCTCGGATTTCAAGAAAGATGTTTTTATCGTCATTTGGATCAGTTGGAAGGAGAATTACTCTGATCTCCTCTTCTAGCGACTCTCTAAGTGGCTCTAACTCTTTTAGCTCCTCTTTTGCAAGTTCCCCTAGTTCACTGTCTTCAAGCAGGGTTCTATTCTCTTCTATCGACTCTATAGTTTGGATATATTCGTTAGCTTTATCTTTTATAGCTTCTAATTTTGATTGCTCTTTTGATAAATTTGTCATTTTTGTGATGTCGCTTGCCACATCGGGTTCGCTTAACAGCCTAGTTATTTCATCATATCTGTCTAAAAATGGTTGGAGTTTATTTTTGAGCAATTAAATACCTTTTAGGTGGGAGACGCTTATGCGTCGCCGTTTAGTCTGTTTACAAGTTTAGCAAGTCTGCTTACTCGTCTAGCTGCAGTGTTTGATTTTAAGATACCTTTGTTAACATAAGCGTGAAAGTTTTTATTTACATCTTTTAAAGCTTTTGCAGCTGCTTCTTTATCGCCTGCATCTACGGACTCCCTAAGAGCTCTTGTGAGGTTTTTGATTCTTGTTTTGTAAAATCTGTTTCTCTCAGTTCTCTTTTTAGTTTGTCTGATTCTTTTTTCTGCTGATTTATGATCTGCCATTTGATAACCTTTTTGTTTAATTATAAATTTTTAGGAACGGATTATACACAAAGAAATCTTAAAATAAGCTTGTTTTAAGGAAAAATCAACTGGTAAAGTGAATCATAACATAAAATAAGATATAATCCTATTTTTGAAATAAAAATAAAAATACTCTTCGCAAAGCGAAAACTTTAGTGAGAGGAATCTGCCCATAAATTTTTTCTTTTTTTGGGTGAAATTTTAAATTGCCATTTATGGGCAGAGGAGACATTAAATGAAACAACAACTATTTGGAACAGATGGAGTCAGAGGAAGAGCAGGGAAGAAGCTCAACGCAGTAACTGCTATGCGTTTAGCTATGGCTGCAGGGATATACTTTAGAAAGAATTCCATAACAAACAAATTTTTAATAGGTAAAGATACGAGAAGAAGTGGATATATGATAGAAAATGCCATAGTTTCAGGGCTTACGGCAGTCGGTTATGATGTTAGGCAAATAGGTCCCATGCCTACTCCTGCTATCTCTTTTTTGACTGAAGATATGAGATGTGATGGGGGCATCATGATAAGCGCGTCGCACAATCCATACTTTGATAATGGGATCAAGTTTTTTGATTCATTTGGCAATAAACTAGATGAAAAAGCAGAATCAGACATAGAGAAGATTTATTACGATGATGAGTTGATAGAAGAGAACCAAAAAACAGAGTTTGACATAGGTCGCTCCAAAAGAGTTGATGATGTCATCGGCAGATACATAGTTCATATCAAAAATTCATTTCCAAAAGGCTTGACTCTTAAAGGCATAAGAGTTGTGCTAGATACTGCAAATGGTGCTGCCTATAAGGTTGCTCCTACTATATTTACAGAGCTTGGAGCGGATGTGGTTGTGATAAATGACTCTCCAAACGGAAGCAACATAAATCTAAATTGTGGAGCAATGCACCCCGAGATACTCGGGGAAGAGGTTCGCAAGCTAAGAGCAGATATAGGGTTTGCTTTTGATGGAGATGCGGATAGGCTTGTGGTTGTTGATGAAAATGGAGATGTTATAGATGGAGATAAGCTTTTAGGAAAGTTAGCGACCTATCTACACACTCAAAACCGCCTCAAAGGGTGTGCAGTCTGTGCCACAGTTATGAGCAATAAGGCACTAGAGGACTATTTGAGTGACAATGAACTCTCTTTGGTTCGTTCAAATGTTGGAGATAAATTTGTACTTGAAGTTTTAAGCCAACAAGGGTTAAATTTTGGAGGAGAACAGAGTGGTCATATAATCCTATCAGACTATGTCAAAACCGGAGATGCACTCATCTCTTCGCTAGCTGTTATGGCTTGCTTTTTAAGAAGCAAAGAGCCTATAAGCAAGCTTTTCAATCCATTTGAGCTCTATCCGCAACTTCAAAAAAATCTAGCAGTGGTAAATAAGATTCCACTAGAAAAGATAGATGGATATAGCTCTTTGATTGAAAAAATTCAAAATGATGGCATCAGAGTTTTGATTCGCTATTCGGGTACAGAAAATCTTCTCAGAATCTTGCTCGAAGGAAAAGACGAGAAGGTTTTAGATGGGTATATGCACGAAGTTTATAATTTTTTGAAGAAAGCGTTAAATGACTAAAAACTTTTCCATTTTTTTACTTATGGCGGTTGGAATTTTTTTAATAGACCAAGGTCTAAAGTCGCTATTTTTAAGTGGATATAGATATGATGGAGAGTATATCTCATTGATTTTGGTTTTCAATAAAGGCGTAGCTTTCTCTATGCTCGCTTTTTTGCAAGAGAATTTAAAGTATATCCAAGTTTTCATTTTTGCTTTGATAACACTCTATCTGCTATATGAAAAGCAGATTTTTGTGAAATATTCACTTCCTTTGGGCATATTATATGGTGCAGGAATCGGAAATCTACACGATAGATTTATACACGGTGGAGTGGTTGATTATATCTTTTGGCACAAATGGTTCAACTTTGCTGTCTTCAACTTTGCAGATGTGATGATTGACTTTGCTATTATATGGATTCTTTATATGAGTTACAGGAGAAAAGCTAATGCTTAAAATTGGGATTATTGGAGTTGGAGGCGTTGGTGGATATATCGGTGCAAAATTGATCCAAAAAGGTCTAGCCGAAGTAACACTATTTGCCAGAGGAGAGAGTTATAACTTCATAAAAAACAACTATTTAAAAGTGATAGATTGTGGAGATGAATTTATTGTTAATCCGAAAATATTAATTGATACTGAAAATGACGATAGTGATGAGATTTTTGATATCATTTTCATAGCTACAAAAACTTATAACTTCGAAGATATAGCGAAAAATCTAGCTCTACATGTAGATGAAAATACACTTATAATTCCACTATCAAATGGCGTAAACCATAAGGTTGAGCTAAGTAGTTATCTCTCAAAAGGTGTAGTTTTAGATGGATGCGTATATATCCTATCCAACATAGAAGAGGCTGGCTTCATCCATAAAAAAGCAAAGACATTTTATCTGATATTTGGAGATTATAAAAACAGATTTCAGCCGAAATTGCAAAGATTGGCAGATGTATTGAACGAGAGTGGTTTAAAAACAAAATTAAGCCAAAATATAGAGTATGATTGCTGGGTCAAATACTTGCTTATCTCCTCTTTTGCAACTCTAACTTCATACTATAAAGAGCCTATGGGATTTGTTTTGGAGCATAAATTTGCAACTTTAAAAGAGGTTTTAAAAGAGATATGTGCAGTGGCAAATGCACAAGGAGTCAATATCGGCGAAAGTGAGATAGAAAAAACTATAAAACAGATAAGAAATATACCGTATGAATCCAAAACATCGATGCAGTTAGATTTTGAACAAAACAGTAAAACCGAGCTAGAATCACTCTGCGGATATATAGTAAAAGAGGCAAAAATAGTAGGAGTTGAGGTTAAAAATATGCAAACAATGTATGAAAAACTAAAGGGTTAAGCATATTTTATGTCATTTTTAAGTAACATATCAATCATTTATTTCGTGGTCGCGTAGCTCAGTTGGTAGAGCACTACCTTGACATGGTAGTGGTCGTTGGTTCGAGTCCAATCGTGGCCACCATAAATTTATAGTTCTCTCGGAGTTTGAGAGTTCATAACTGACCTTATGCACTATAAGCACACCTAGGCAGAATGAGAAAGCATCATATGTGAGGCAGTTTGCTTTTAGCGTAGCCAAAGCTACGGTAGAAGTGAACTAACGAAGCAGATGGTGCTTTATCATTCTGTCCTACGGATGATAAAATTTGCACTTTATTACTGCGTCAGTATAACTTCATCGTAGAATAACTACGATTTTGCTATACTTCCTTGTACTAAAATGCAACTTTTATCACCTAGGTATGCTTATAGTGCATAAGATCAGTTAAAAAGGAAAAATATGCAAAATGAAGTTATAGCCTACAAAGATGGGCAGACACTTCTTGACACTCAGACAGCTACTTCGCAAGATACAACAAATTTCCAAAAGATTTTATTTGACAATTCTGATGATGCACTAGAGGTTATAAGACACTCAACAGCTCACATGATGGCTCA
Source organism: Campylobacteraceae bacterium (assembly GCA_026988975.1). Classification (GTDB taxonomy): domain Bacteria; phylum Campylobacterota; class Campylobacteria; order Campylobacterales; family Sulfurospirillaceae; genus JAADIZ01. The sequence continues at coordinate 15,768 of JALSKH010000019.1, read as the reverse complement.
AGCTATAAAAGAGTTGTATCCCGATGCTAAGTTTTTTGTTGGACCTGTTATAGAAGATGGTTTTTATTATGATTTTCGTGTGAGTGAAAAGATTAGTGATAGTGATCTTAAAACGATAGAGAAAAAGATGCAAGAGATTGCGAAAAGAAAACTAGCTATCGAAAAACGCTCTATCCCTAAAGATGATGCTTTGAAATATTTTGGTGGTGATGATTTGAAACAAGAGGTTTTTCTTCGTATCCCTGATGAAGAGGTATCTATATATAAACAGGGTGATTTTGAAGATTTGTGTAGAGGTCCACATGTGCCAAATACCAGATACTTAAGATTTTTTAAGCTAATAAGAGTGGCAGGAGCCTATCTTGGCGGTGATGAAAAAAGAGAGATGCTTACTCGTATATATGGTACTGCATTTGCCGACAAGCAGAGCCTTAGAGAGTATATCACCATGATGGAAGAGGCGCAAAAGAGAGATCACCGAAAACTTGGAAAAGAGCTTAAACTTTTTACATTTGATGAAGAGGTAGGTGCAGGGCTTCCGATATGGCTACCAAATGGTGCTAGAATGAGAAGCAGAATAGAACACCTCCTTTTTAAAGCACACAGACTAAGAGGATATGAACCTGTTAGAGGTCCAGAGATACTAAAAAGTGATGCTTGGAAAGTAAGTGGACACTATGATAACTATGGTGAAAATATGTATTTTACGGTCATAGACGAGCAAGAGTATGGCATCAAGCCCATGAATTGTCTAGGGCATATAAAAGTTTTTCAAAATGAAGTCAGAAGTTATAGAGATTTGCCTTTGAAATTTTTTGAGTATGGTGTAGTGCATAGGCATGAGATGAGTGGTGTCCTTCATGGGCTTTTTAGAGTTCGTGAATTTACACAAGATGATGCACATATATTTTGTACTCCCGAGCAGATAAAAGAGAATGTTTTAGAGATTTTGGATTTTGTCGATACTCTCATGAAGGCATTTGGATTTGAGTATGAGATGGAGATTTCAACAAAACCGGAAAAAGCTATAGGAGATGATGTATATTGGGAAGCTGCCACAAAAGGTCTTAAAGATGCACTCGATGGAAATGGCATAAAATATGGCATAGATGAGGGTGGTGGAGCATTTTATGGTCCGAAGATAGATATCAAAATCACCGATGCTCTTAAGAGAAAGTGGCAGTGCGGAACGATACAAGTAGATTTTAACCTGCCTGAAAGATTTGATTTAGCATATATAGATGCAAATAACGAACACACTCGCCCTGTTATGTTGCACCGTGCGATTTTAGGCTCTTTTGAGAGATTTATAGGGATTCTTATAGAGCATACGGCGGGAGAATTGCCATTTTTTATAGCTCCAACACAAGCTGTGATCGTGCCTATTAGCGAAACACATCACGAATATGCTAAAAATTTAGCTAAAATACTCCTGGCGGAGGATATAGATACAGAGATATCCATGAAAAATGAGAGTTTAAACAAGCGAATAAGAAATGCGGAGAAGATGAAAGTTCCGATGATCTTGGTAGTTGGTGACGAAGAGGTGAAAAACCAAAGTGTTGCTTTAAGAGACAGAAGAGAAAGAAAACAGTATAATCTTAGCGTAGATGAACTGAAAACAAAAATGAAGGAGAAACTGAGTGAGGTACACTTTTGAGTAAAAGCAAAGAAGTATTGCTTAATGACGACATTAGAGCAAGTGAGGTTAGGTGTTTAGGTGATGATGGTACGCAATATGGCGTGATTTCTAGAAACAAAGCCCTTTCTATCGCTGAGGGTCTAGGCTTGGATTTAGTTTTGATAGCTCCTGATGCAAAACCACCAGTCTGTAAGATTATGGATTATGGTAAGTTTAAATATCAGCAAGTTAAAAAGCAAAAAGAGGCGAAAAAGAAACAAAAAACTATAGATGTCAAAGAGATAAAGCTTTCTGTTAAGATTGCCCAAAATGATATAAACTATAAAATCAAACATGCCAGAGCCTTTTTAGAAGAGGGCAAGCATGTAAAATTTAGAGTTTTTCTAAGAGGGCGAGAGATGGCAAATCCAAATGCAGGCAAAGAGGTGCTTGAAAGAGTTTGGCCTATGGTTGAAGATATTGCCGAGAGAGATAAGCCGCCTATGTTTGAAGGTCGTTATGTAAATATGCTCGTAGTTCCTAAAAAATAATATTATATTAAGAGATTTTAGGCTAAAATAATCAGCTTATAAAAAAAGATAGAGATATCTTAAAATATAAAGGGAGAAAGCATGCCGAAAATGAAGACGGTACGCGGCGCTGCTAAGCGTTTCAAAGCTAGTAAAAATAGGATCAAAAGAGGCTCAGCCTACAGAAGTCATATTCTTACTAAGAAGCCTACGAAGAGAATGCGTGGACTTAAAGAATCACATAGCGTAGATAGCCGTGATGTAGCATCAGTAAAATTGATGTTAGGCAAGAAGTAGAGAGTTTTAACGATAGTTAATAAAAAATCATTGCGATTTTCCCCTCAAGCTTTTCAGCAGAGGGCAAGTTCCCAAGAAGGGACACCACATAAGGTCAAGGAGATATAAATGGCAAGAGTAAAAACTGGTGTTGTAAGAAGAAGAAGACACAAGAAAATACTTAAATTAGCAAAAGGTTTCTACAGCGGTAGAAGAAAACATTTTAGAAAAGCGAAAGAGCAGTTAGAGAGAAGTCTAGTCTATGCTTATAGAGACAGAAGAAATAAAAAGAGAGATTTTAGAAGACTTTGGATCGTAAGAATCAATGCTGCTTGTAGATTAAACGGCATAAGTTATTCTCGCTTTATCAACGCTTTAAACAAAGCAAATATACAATTAGATAGAAAAATTTTAGCAGATATGGCTATGAATGACCCAGAAGCATTTGTAGCTGTAGTAAAACAAGCTAAAGCCGCACTTTAACAATTTATGCAAGGTGCATTTAAGCACCTTGCTTCCTCAAATTACTTTTCGTACTTTTCCAATACTTTCTCACTAGGATAGAAGAAAATTGTATGCCTTAGAACAACAATCTTGTCTTTTGCATCAACCGCATATGCTTTTATAGTTATCGGTATCGGAGTATCCCTCTTGTCAGTATCTACGAGAGTTTTAGTTGTTTTAAGTATAACGATCTTATTCTCTTTTTTCCTTGCTCTTAACATAAATGGCTTACTTGGTTTTACGATTTTGATATCTTTATTGTTAACTTCAAAGTAGTATTTGTGATCTTTAGAGTCTGTATTTTGAAACAAGAATGTATATACATTTTGCACTGTTTTTCCATGGTCCTTGATTTTATACAACTCACTTGTTCGGTTTATATTTAAAAGCATATGCTCTTTTGTGCTACCCATGTATATCAGACCTATGAAGGCTAGAGTAAGTGCGACACCATAGGCAACAGTTCTAAATCTGACATATTGGGTTTTTATGCCTTTCTCTTCTTCATTTTCACTTGTCCACTGTATCAGTGACTCTTTTCCAAATTTTGCCATCACAGGAACACATGCATCCGCACACTCGAGACAGTTTATACACTCAAGCTGAGTACCTTTTCTTATATCTATATGAGTAGGGCAGACTCTTACACAGGCTTCACATCCTGTACAGTCATCATCTTCTCCAGGAGGTTTACTCCATAGTTTCTTGCCATGTTCGTCATATATCCTTCCACCCCTCTTGTCGCTATAGATTGGCATGATTGTATTTTCATCAAACATTACAGATTGTACTCTTGCATATGGGCAGATATATACACAAAAATTCTCTTTTAGCATGATAACATCATATATCAAAAAGAGAGTTACTCCACCTAAGAAACCTAAAAATACAGTATGATTCATAGGATCTTGTAGATATTGTATGTAGTTTTCAGGCGGTACAAAGTACCAAATAAAATCAGATGCCGCTATAAATGCTAATATGGCCCAAAGCAAAACAGCGATAATTTTCTGTAGATACATACCTTTTTTGGTAGGTGCTTGTTTATTTTTTATGCTTTTCCTCAAACTTAAAAGTTTTGTTTGAAGCAAATCTCTATATATAGTTCTAAAGATTGTCTGAGGACATGCCCAGCCACACCATACCCTACCTCCAAGAGTGGTCATAAAAAATATACCTAAAAAAAGTAGTATAAGTATAAAAGGCATCAAGTATAGCTCTTGCATATCGAATGACACAAACATAAGGTTTAGTTGTTTTTGAGCAAAATTAAGTAAAAATAGGTGGTTGCCGTTTACTTTAATAAATGGTAAAATCAGAGCAATTGCTGTAATAATCCCAAAAGTTAAATACCTCTTTTTTCTATGAATTTTTGACTCGTTATTTACATCGCACGACATTGTTTTTTCCCTTCCTTTTTGATAAGATTGCATTGCTGTGAAGCACTGCTTGTCTGTTTTTTAAAATCTTTTTTTTGCAGTAATTTTTTTCTAGTTTCAACTAAATCTTTTAATCCTCTGGAGTTTATATAATCTTTCAGAGAACTTCTGCTGACATTTAAAATCCTGGATATCTCAAGAACCGAGTATTTCTCTTCTAAATATCTGATTATTTCCAGCCTATAAACATCAAATTTTGATTTTGACATTCTCCCTTTTGGTCTGCCTTGGACGGTGGTTTTTTTGATATTGAAAAAACCATCATTCTCTTTTAATAGCATCGAAAATATCTCAAAAGCTTTGATATCCTTTGTAACTTTCAGATTTATATTTGTAATGTGAACTGAAATAGACCTCTCAAAAAGACAATTAAAGAGCTTTATCTGCTCTTCTAGCTTGTTTGAAAATGTCGATAAGCTATATATTAGAACGCTGTCATTATAGTCTAATGACCTTAAAAAACCTTTTAATTCGTTCCTTGACTCTAGTTTTTCATTCTCTGCAGAATTGTCAATCTCAGTAGAGTCAATCTTCATCTCGTTTTGGTTTGCATATCTAAAAATATGCTTCTGTTGAGCAATGACATCACTCTTGGTGTCTTTTGCTTTTAGTAAAACTATATTCATAATTGTCACCTTTTTGTTACTTCGAAAGTATATAACTATTGGCGATAAAAGTCAATAGTTATATATATTTAACGCCATATCTTTTTTTTAATTTTTATGATATAATGCAACCCTAAAATTTTTTCAGAGAGGTGGTGAAAGAGTATGCCAGGGATTAAAGTACATCCTAATGATTCTTTTGAAGAAGCTTATAGAAAATTTAAGAAGCAAATTGATCGTAACCTTATAGTTACTGAAGCGAGAGCAAGAAGATTTTTTGAAACAGCGACTGAAAAGCGTAAAAAACAGAAGATTAGCGCTCGTAAAAAGATGCTTAAGAGATTATATATGCTTCGTAGATACGAATCAAGACTCTAAAACACACAAAGGTCAAGAATTTTTCTTGACCTTTTTTCTTCAACTTTTTCTAACTTTAACTAACATTTAGCAAAACTTCGTATAATAGTACATTACTTATCATCTTGCATAAAGGAGTTTTAGTGCATAAAAAGCTAACTGTTATCGAAACTGCAGAGTTGTTAGGCGTTAGTAAAGAGGCAATTTACAACAGAATCCGCAGAGGATCTTTAGATACAACCATCGAAAATGGTATAAAATATGTCATACTTACAGATGATGTCAAAAAAAGCCCACAATCAAAAAAAACAAACAGTAGCGCAAATGATGCTTATATACAACTTCTTAGAGATGAGTTAAAAGAATTAAAGCAGAGAAATAGAGATTTAGAAGCAGATAAAGATAGATTGATACTTGAAAAAGAGAGGCTTTTGATTGAGTCTAAAGAGAAACTTGAAGAGATATACAGAAAAAGAGATGAGCAGCTAAAGACAATTTTGACTTTAGCAACGCAAGGGGCACTAGAAAACAAGAAAACAAAAAGCACCGTTATCGTAGAAGATGAAATATCAATAGACGAGAAAGATGCGATTGATATAGATATAGAAGAGCAGACTCAAGAGAGTGAAAAGAGTCTGGAGTCATGCAGCGACTGGGAGGATTTAAGAGATTATTTAAAGCAAAAAGGGTATTCGAAAAAGCAAAAAAAGATGATGAAAAAGGAGTTTTATAAAAATGCTCAAAGGTAATATAAAAATAGTTTTATTAGACAGTGATACTTTAGGCAGTGTTGATTTGGAAGTATTTCAGAAATTTGGTACATTTAAGAGCTATAACACAACGGATGAGACTCAAACACTAGGGCGTATTCAAGATTGCGATATAGTTATTACCAATAAGGTTATTATAAATAAAGAACTGATGGAGCAGTGCTCAAATCTAAAACTTATCTGTATAGCTGCAACTGGTATGAATAATGTGGACTTAGACTTTGCTAAAAGCAGAGGAATTGAGGTTAAAAATGTAGCTGGCTACTCTACAGCTTCTGTTACGCAAGCGACTTTTACACTTCTTTTTTCACTCATCGGTAGTAGTGCTTATTATGACACTTTTGTGAAGTCAAAAGAGTGGTATAAGAGCCCAATTTTTACAAATTTAAGTAGAGAATTTTTTGAGATAAAGGGTAAAACATGGGGAATTATCGGCTTGGGAAACATAGGAAAATCAGTAGCAAATATAGCCGAGGCATTTGGTGCAGATATTGTCTACTATTCAACTTCAGGTTTGAATAGAGATACAAAATTTAAAAGAAAAAGTTTAAACGACCTGCTTAAAGAGTCTGACATCATCACTATTCATGCTCCACTTAATGAAAAAACAGATAACCTTATAAAAAAAGAGCAGCTTTCATTGATGAAAAAGGGAGCGATTATTTTAAACATGGGAAGAGGTGGCATCATAAATGAAGCTGATTTGGCATATGCAGTAGATAATTTTGGTATAAAAGCGGGATTAGATGTTAGTAAAGTAGAGCCAATGAAAGAGGATAATCCACTTCTACATGTAGAGCAAATTGATAGTATTGTGTTTTCACCGCACATCGCATGGGCAAGTAAAGAGGCTAGAGAGACACTAGTCGGAATGATAGCAAAAAATATTGAAAATTTCTTAAAGGATAAATGATGGCAAAAGAGCATAGTTTTGATATAACAGCAGAGATAGATAAACAAGAGTTGAAAAATGCGATAGAGCAGGCAAAAAAAGAGATAACAAACAGATATGACTTTAGAGGTTTGGTGGCGGAAGTTGATTATAATGAAAACTCTAAAGTGATCTTTCTGACTGCGACAAGTGACAATAAAGCTGAGGCAATGTTTGATATATTGGTTTCAAAAGCGATAAAACGAGGTATCAGCGCAAAAGCTCTCAAGGAGCATAAAAGAGATAGCGTAGGAGGTGGAAACACCAAACTAACAGTTAGTATAAATGATACAATCTCTAAAGATGATGCTAGAAAGATTGTTAAAGAGATAAAAGATTTGAAATTAAAAGTTCAAGCTAGTATCAGAGGTGATGAAGTTAGGGTTGTTGGTAAATCCATAGACGATCTCCAAGCTGCTATATCTGCTATAAGAAAAAAAGATTTGGATATACCTTTGAATTTTATAAATATGAAATGATGAATGAATTTGTACCCGATTTTATAGAGCCTATACCGATAATTAGAGGTAAAAAATGCAACTTTTTGTTGCTGGTTTTGTATGTTTTTATGACTTTTTCACCGATTTTTTTAGGTCTTATTGTGTGGTACATGTATAGTTTTTTGGTTGGCTTTGCGTTTTATCTGTTAGGTACACTTTTTATGGGTATAATAATATCCAAGATGAGAATAGTATCCCTACCGCCATATCAAAGGGAGATGTCATATAACAATATGGCGATAGCAAGATGGTATTTAGGTGAAAATATCTGTTTTGTTCAGAAGGATTGGGAATGATTGAAAAGTTTTCCATTTTGTCAAGTGCAATTTTATTTATGTTTATTTTAGATCCGTTTGGAAATGTTCCTCTTATATTGTCTATCTTAAAAGATGTTGATGAAAAAAGAAAAAAACGAATTATCATAAGAGAGAGCCTCTTTGGACTTGGAATTTTACTCTTTTTTTTCTTTTTTGGAAAATCATTTTTAAATATATTTCATCTTGAGACCGTAGCCGTTACTATAGCTGGAGGTGTGATATTTTTTGTAATTGCACTAAAGATGATATTTCCTGGAAATGATGGTAATAAGGCAATATTTGGGGCATCACAAGAGCCATTTATGGTTCCGATTGCCATTCCGATGATAGCTGGACCATCTGCATTGGCAACGCTTCTGCTTATGACAAAAGCATATGCGCCAAGCTTGCATTGGGAACTGTTTGCCTCAGTTGTTTTGGCTTGGTTTATATCGTCTTGCATACTTTATCTCTCTCCAATTTTATATAAAATTCTGAGAGAAAAAGGGTTGAATGCTTTAGAAAAATTGATGGGAATGTTGCTTTTGATGATGTCTGTTCAAATGTTTATAGATGGAATCAGAAGCCTGTTCCATCTATAAACCTATTTGGATTAGATAGGTAAAACTCTAATTTTTTCGCTCAGTTTATCTTTTAAGATTGCTTCGATAGCATACAATGTTCCTGTTGAACTGCTAGCACAACCACTACAAGCACCAAGATATCGGATGTATATATCAGTAAAATCATCATCAGTATCTCTAATATCAACTATCTCTAGATTTCCACCGTCCATTATAAGCATTTCTCTTATGTTTTCATCTATCACTTCTTCGACTTTTTTAAGCTTTTGCACTACAGTCATACTTTCAAAAGAGAAATCTTCAGATCCAGAAGTTTTTGCATCTGCTTGAGACAATATCTTATCGTGTTCCATCTCTTCTCTTGTCTCTTTTAGGATATCTACCAAATAATACTCTCTCTCTTCGTGTCCGCCAGGTTTGATACATGATTTACAAAATGCACCGGCTTTTGTGTAGTTTGTGATCTCTTCAACACTCTTTAAGTCATTTAGTTTTATAACCTCTTTTATAGTTCCAAGAGTTACTCTCGCGCATTCGCAGACTATGATTTGATCTTCAAAACTTGCAGCATCAACACCTTTATATGAGGCTGCTGCCTCTTTTATAACATCATAAGCCATGACAGAACAGTGCATTTTCTGAGGTGGAACTGCTGGTGTATCAGGATTGTCACGCATCGCTTTTTCAACATCTATATTTGTGATTTTAACAGCTTCATCAACCGTCTTCCCTTTGCAAAGTTCAGCCATTGTATCGCTGCTTGCTATCGCTGTTCCACATCCAAAACTTTTAAATTTAGCTTCTAAAATTTTGTCAGTTTTTTCATCAACAGCCCAGTACAATCTGACCGCATCTCCACAGCTTTCAGCCCCAAAATCTGCTACAATGAGTTTTGCACCCATCTCTTTGGCTTGTTCTTCTGTTATCTCTCCCATATTTTTTGGGTTATTCATCAAGTCTTGTACTTTTTGGCTATACTCTTCCCAAATTGAGCCGCCTATAATTGTATTTTTTCCCATAATCTTTATTCCTTTGTCTTATAATTTGCTCTCATGCCAATCTGGTGCATAAGAAAATGTACTAGAGATTGCTCTTAATCTTTTTACAGCTTTTTGTATAGCATCTATTGTATAATCAATCTCTTCTTCGGTTGTAAATCTTGAAAGTGAGAGTCTTAGAGCAGTGTGTGCCAGATCAGCTTCAGCTCCAATTGCCTCCATAACAGGATTTGATTCAAGTGCTTCGCTTGCGCACGCACTTCCAGTACTCGCAGCAATTCCAGCTTTGTTTAAGTCCCAAAGCATAGCTTCTCCCTCTATGCCTTTTACACTGATTAGTATGGTATTTGGAGTTCTTTGCTCCTTGGTTCCGACTACAAAAGTATCTGGTATTTTTAAGAGTTCATCTTCAAGTCTGTCTCTCAGTTTTTTTACACTGTTTTTTTCAAAATCTAAATTTTCGACGGCCAATTCCATTGCTTTTCCCATTCCTACAATGCCTGGTGTATTTAAAGTTCCACTTCTAAAACCTTCCATCTGCTCTCCACCATGCAGTAGGCTTGTTATAACTTTACCCTCTTTTATGTAGAGACCTCCTACGCCTTTTGGACCATGAAATTTATGCGCAGAAAAACTTAGATAATCCACACCCGCCTTGATCACATCTACAGGAACTTTTCCTATAGCTTGAGTGGCATCTGTATGAAAAAGAATATCTCTTTTTTTACAAATTTTTCCAATCTCTTCGATAGGGAAGATCATCCCTGTTTCATTATTTGCCCACATGATACTTACTAGTGCAGTATCGTCTTGCAAACTATTTTCAAGTGTTTTAAGTTCTATCACCCCATCACTGTTTACAGGTAGGTAAGTAACTTTTACACCTAAACTCTCAAGAAATTTACAAGCTTGAATGACGGCTGGATGCTCTACTTCGGTTGTTACGACATGGTTTTTATCACCATTGAAAATATAATCAAAATATACACCTTTGATGACCCAGTTGATACTTTCAGTAGCACAGGAAGTTACGACTACATCGTCATTGTCATCTGCGCCAATACCTGCATATATCTGATCAACTGCACATCTAAGCGCAGGGTGAGTTTCGCTTCCAAACTCATGCAGGGAGTTCGGGTTCCCGTACATTTCACAAAAATAGGGTGCCATTGTAGTATATACAGATGGATCTACTATTGTTGTAGCATTATTGTCTAAATAAACTCTCATTTTTTCTCCATTTTTTAAATAAGACTTATATTGTCCTAATTGAATATCTTCGGCATATTAATATTTTAAACATTAAAATTTGATTAAATATTATATTAAGTGAACTTTTTTATAAAAATATATCTTTCAACCTTCTCTTTGTTTCGTCAAAATCGATGATATCTTCGGGACTTTGTTGTAAAAATTCATTCATTTTCTCTTTTTTAGAAATTGCTAGATCCAACTCTGGATCATTTCCTTTTTCATATGCCCCAATTCTTATAAGGATTTCGTTTTCCTTTAAAAGTGAATTCAGTCTTTTAAATTTCATAGCTAGTTTTTTGTGTTCATCATCTATAACATCTCCCATGACCCTTGAAGCACTATTTTGTATGCTGATAGGTGGATATATACCAAAATCTGTCAACTCTCTGCTAAGGACAATATGCCCATCTAGTATGCTTCTTGATTGATCAGCAATTGGATCACTTAAATCATCTCCTTCTACAAGAACGGTAAAAAAAGCTGTGATAGAGCCTTTGCCTTCCTCTTTTCCAGCTCTCTCCATGAGTTGAGGCAGAAGTGTCAATACAGATGGAGGATATCCTTTTGATGTTGGGGGCTCTCCAAGAGCCAATCCTATCTCTCTTTGCGCCATCGCAAATCTTGTGATCGAGTCCATGATAAAGAGCACATCATTGCCTCTGCTTTTGAAGTACTCTGCCACACTCATTGCGCAAAATGCTCCATATTTTCTCATAAGAGGCGAGTCGTCACTTGTAGCTACGATTATGACGGTATTGCTAAGGTCGCCACCTAGATTTTTTTGTATAAACTCTGGTACTTCTCTACCTCTTTCACCAATCAGTGCAACTACTTTTATCTTTGCGGATGAGCCTTTGACAATCATTCCCATAAGAGTTGATTTTCCGACACCACTCCCTGCAAATATGCCTAGTTTTTGCCCTTTTCCGCAAGTTAAAAGAGCATCTATTGTTTTTACTCCAACCGAAAAGTGTTCATCTATCAATCCCCTTTTCATGGCATCAAGCGGAGGTTTGATGATCGGTGCAAGCGTATCAGAAGAGATCTCTTTTTTACCATCTTTTGGTCGCATAAAAGGATCAACTACTCTTCCAAGCAGTTCGTCTCCCACAGGAATCATCATGCCTTGATCATTTATGACTATTTTATCGCCAATTTTAAAGCCCTCTACAAAACCAAATGGAGATATAAAAAACGAGTATTGATCTATCTCAGTTACCATTCCTAGACCACTTCTCTCTTCGCTGTTGGAGGTTATTTTGACTATATCTCCGATGCTAGGGTTTAGCCCGATTGCTTCTATCTTCGTAGCGCTTATCTTTTTAATTGTTCCAAAAAGAGGGGATAAACTCTCACTAGCCAATCTTTTTTTTAGTTTTTTTATAGGCATTAGAATCTTGCAGCTTGCGGAGCATTGATGATGTCAAAAAACTCTTTCCTGGTGTTTGATTTTAAAAATAGTCCTTTAAGGGAGGATGTTGTTGTGTTTGAATGCGTCTTTTGTACGCCTCTCATCTCCATACACATATGTCGTGCTTGTATGACGACACCTACACCTTTTGGAGCTATGACATCATTTATAACATCGGCTATCTGTTCTGTTAGTTGCTCTTGGATTTGAAGCCGTCTAGCATACATATCCACCATTCTTGGAATTTTAGAGAGCCCAACTACTTTTCCATCAGGTATATAAGCTACATGTGCTCTTCCGATTATAGGCAGTAGGTGGTGTTCGCACATGGAGTAAAATTCTATATCTCTGATGAGCACCATTTGGCTGTTATCGCTATCAAAAAGTGCTTCGTTTAAGACTTGCTTGGGATCTTGATGGTAGCCTTGAGTCATAAACTCATATGCTTTAAACACTCTTTTTGGCGTTTTAAGCAGACCTTCTCTGCTTGGATTTTCTCCCATAAGTTCTAGCATTCTCTTTACTAAGTATTCGAACTCTTCTTCTTTTTGCATAAACATTCCTTTAGTATAATTGTAACTCTTTTTTGCTTTTTGATAGTTAAAATTATGAATTATAAAGCAAAAATTAGATATATTAAGAAAAATTTTATTGAAAAAGGGAATATATGCAAATCAATGCTAAAAGAGTAGATGATGCAAATGCTGTTGTAGAAGCAAAAATTTCTGCAGCTTTGCTAAAGAAGAAAGAGGACAAAATTGCAGCAAATGCTGCTAAAAATATGCAAGTTGATGGTTTTAGAAAAGGAAAGGTTCCACTTAGTGTTGTTAAAGCTAGACATGGTGAGCAGATAAGACAAGATGCAGAACAAGAGGCACTTAAAGAGCTTTTTGATGCTACTTTGATAGAGCTTGATGTGAAAACAGATATGGTTGTTGGTGAGCCATCTATCTCCAAGTTTGACAAAAATGATGATGGGATAGATGCAGAGGTTAAAGTCTCTTTTAGACCGACTATAAACATTGAAGGCTATAAAGATTTAGTGCCTGAGTATAAAACTCCAAGAGTTCTAAAAAAAGATGTTGAAGCTAGAGTGAATGAGATGTTAAAAGCAGTGGCTCCTATGAAAAAGGTAGAAGAAGAGAGAGGTCTTGTAAATGGAGATTTTGCTCTTATTGATTTTGAAGGTTTTGTAGATGGTGTTGCTTTTGAAGGTGGAAAAGCTGAAAAGTACCAGCTAGAGATAGGTAGCGGTTCTTTTATACCAGGCTTTGAGACAGGTTTGGTAGGTTTGAAGGCCGGCGAAGAGAGAGAAGTAGAAGTTACTTTCCCAAAAGAGTATAACAGTAAAGATCTAGCGGGAAAAGCGGCTATTTTTAAGGTTAAGCTACATGAGATAGAGGCAAAAGATGTTGAAGCTGCACCTAGTGAAGAGGCTCTGAAAAAACTATTGCCAGGAGTAGAGAGCCCAACCTTGGAAACACTACATGAGCAGGTAAAAGAGCAGCTAAAAAACGAGAAATTAGCAAAACTTTTCAATGAAGAGGTAAAACCAAAGTATGTAGATGCAATTCTTGAAAAGATTGAATTTGCTTTGCCCGAAAACATCGTGGAACAAGAGATAGACATGCAACTTAGAAATGTGTTTGCCAAAATGAGTGAAGATGAGATAAAAGAGTACTCAAATGATCCAAAAAAAGTTGAAGAAAAAAGAGATGAGTTTAAAGAAGAGGCTAGAAATAGTGTAAAATTGACTTTTCTAGTAGATGAGTTGGCAAAAGTGGAAGGGATTAAAGTTGATGATCAAGAAGTGATGCAAATGATCTATTTTGAAGCGATGCAACAGGGTCAGGATCCAAAACAGTATTATGAATATTATGAGAAGCAGGGTTTATTGCCAGCTATCAAAATGTCTGTAGTCGAGGATAGACTTTTTACAAAAATTTTTACAAAAGAGACAACTAAAAAGAGTGAGGCTGAAGAAAAATAATGAGTTATGTCCCAGTAGTAGTTGAAAAAACAGGAAGAGGCGAGAGAAGTTACGATATATACTCAAGACTTTTAAAAGATAGAATCATTATGTTAAGTGGTGAAATCAACGATGCTGTAGCCTCCTCCATCGTTGCTCAACTTCTATTTTTGGAAGCTGAAGATCCGGAAAAAGATATATATCTATATATCAACTCTCCAGGTGGCGTAATCACTAGTGGTTTTAGTATCTATGATACTATGAACTATATAAGACCCGATATCTGTACTATCTGTATAGGCCAAGCAGCATCAATGGGTGCATTTTTGCTTAGTTGCGGTACAAAGGGGAAGAGATACGCTCTTCCTAACTCTAGGATTATGATTCATCAGCCTTTAGGTGGTGCGCAGGGTCAAGCAACTGATATCGAGATTCAAGCAAAAGAGATTTTGAGACTCAAAGAGGTGTTAAATGGCATCTTAGCTAAAAATTGTGGTCAAAAAATGCAAAAAATAGTCAAAGATACAGAGAGAGACTTTTTCATGAGCGCGGCTGAATCAGCTGAGTATGGATTGATAGATAAAGTTTTGCAAAAAAGTTTTAAATAAAACAGGGGGAGCTTGAATGGTTCGACTAGATAGTGACAAGTTACGGGGCAGTGATAGCCGCCCTAAAAAAGATATACTAAACATAGAAACAGCCAGCGTTCAAAATGCAAATAGTGAACTAGAAAAATTTTCTCTTTTTGTGCTAAGAACTATCATAGACGAAAGTGTTCCCCCAACGCCTAGTAATTTTCAGATATATTTTGAAAAACTGCTAGACAACAAACCAATGGCATTTAAAAAAAGGATGCAAGGTTATCTCGAAGAGGATGATGCCAGTGCTGATGAGTATAGAGCGAAGATGGAGAGGGAGATAAAAGAGGGCTTTACACAGATAAAAGGTATAGTGAAAGTTGTTTCTACTATATATAAAAATCTAAATATCATGAAGCAGATTGTTAAAAAAAGATCCCAGGAGCTTAAACTAAATACAACTCAGCTATCTACAGACAATACACTTTCAAAGTTGAATGAAGATATAGAAAAACTCACATCTCTAACACAAAAACAGATGGAGGTGCTGAAAGATTACTATAGTAAAACGGTTGAAATTTTAAAAGATGTTGAAGACAAGGCTATCTTTGACTCCAAATATGGTGTATACAATAAAAAATATCTATTGAAATCTTTGCAAAAAGAGCTAGATTCAGTAAGGCAATACAACCATAAAACTTCTTTGGTAATGATGAAGATAAAAGATAGCGTATTTGATAAGATTGTAACTGTTCGCGAGAGAGACATATTGACCAAAAATATCGCTAAGTTACTTATGAAAACATCAAGAAGAAGTGATATAGTGGCACATTATGGTGGAGGAGTTTTTGCCATTTTGATGAAGCACACAGATTTGAATAGTGCTCAAAAAGCTTGCGAGAGGATAGGCGAGTTGATCTACGGTACCAGTTTTTTCATAGACGAGGCAGAGATAGAAATTGATATCGAATTAGGAATAATGCCTATAGATCCAAGGTATGATATAGAGGAGATAGTTATTGGTGCACTTGATGTGCTACCAAAAACAGGAAAAAACACAGAGGTATATCTCATTGGAAAATTTGACGGGAGATAACGATAGGAATGATTAGAGAAATAGTAATTTACCCTGATAAAAGACTTAG